>CAZOSU010000141.1:0-4997 GCA_964582515.1 uncultured Acetatifactor sp.
TGCAAATCCGCACTTATAAATAATACGTCTTTTTTCATCTAATAAATGCGTTATATATGGTTTAAACTTAATATGATGGAGGAACGTTATATTTATGGAAATGAATAAAACTCTAAAAAAAATATTGAAGCTAATGGATGAACGCAACTGGACCCTTTACAAATTGGCCAAAGAGTCTAGCATCCCTTATTCGTCACTAAACTCTCTATTCCAAAAGAACAATCAACCTACTCTCACTACTTTAGAAAAGATATGCCATGGTTTTCACATCAGTATGGCTGAATTTTTTTCCGAAAATCCTCCCTACAGAATTGATAGCTACAATTTTTCCTCTGATGAAATAGAATTGATTGAAATGTACAGAATGGCAGGAAAACAGGAAAAAAAGATTTTGCTTGCTTATATCAAAGGATATATCAAAAGAGCATTATAGCCCCCAGAATAAATCAAACGATAGTACCATCAACGAAAAAAAGGAGAAGCACTAAGCGCTTCTCCTTTCCATACGTATCTATCATCCCAAGCATCCTCTACTATGTTACCAAGCTGCTATGACCGCTGCAATAGCCTCTGGCAATGATTCTCTACTACTAATTTTAAAACCTCTATGTCCTGTTTCATCCCCTCATGCTCTTCCACACTCTTTTGATATCTTTCAAATGTGGTGAGGTAACAGGCTTGCTCTGTTGACAGCATCTACTTGTGCCTTCTTATATTTATTCGCAGCAAAACGTAAATAATCTTCATATTCTTCCAATGCTTTTAGCAATTCTTGGGATACCGAACCTTCTCCCTTTATTTTCTGCCATTCAACAAGTACCTGCTGATAGTCACTGCCTTCCCATTTAGAGCCTAAGCCGGTCATTTCCGAATCTATCTTTCTCATGTTCGATTTATGACTTGCAATATAGGAATTTATTTCATCTGCACTCTTTTCCAGCTGCTTATGATTTACTTTTATATTAGCCATCGTGCCGCCCCCTACTTAAATAGTACTGCATTTGCTGATATTTTGCTTTCCGTAGTCTCATATGCCTCGCCTACTTGCTTCAACATAAAATTTGACAAATCACTAATCACATTCTCTCTAGAACTTTCATACATGTTAGCCAAATTCTGAAACTTGGTCATTGCTACATCCGCCCCGCTTCCTGACCAATAATTCCGAAGCTTTTTCACAGATTGTTCCATTGTATTAAAGTCACTGCTCATAGTCTTATTAATACTACTAATTATATTAGCAGAATGAGAAACGGATGAAGTATTTATTTTAATAGGCATAGAAAACACCTCCTATCCTCGGTATCCACCGCCAGCCGAACCTGACACTTCAGACTCGGCAACCCTATTAGTATCAATATTACTTATTTTTCTCCTGGCTTCTACATACAAACTTGCAACATTTGATATACAGGCTGCGCACTTTTCACTTCCGATACCTATAAACTCTCTTTGTACTCCCCTTGAAATATTCTGGAGCTCTGTGATAATACTCTGTAACTCTGCTTTAATTGCTTCAATCTCACTTGATACATTCGCCATACCTATTTCTCCTATGATGTGACTATCGTTCTCTCCACATTTTCAAAATCTGTAGCTGTATTATCCAAATAACTGATACATCTGTCAATTCGCCAACTATGTCCCGTCAAAACATCTGCCTGCAATAAATCCCATAAATCCAACAAATTAACCTGTGTATATAAAGAATCCATACGTCTATCCAAACGGGCTATTCTTTGATTTACTTTCCTCAAACGTTCTGCATACGCTCTTAAAGACGCTGTATTTACTGCTATATTTGGATTCTCATTTGCATATGCGCTGCCCGGATTAAAAATCTTTGTTGTCCATTTTTTCAGTTTTGCTATGGTAGAACTAATAAAACTTGACACTTCATTATATATCCCAACACATACCGCTTTAATCTTCTCTCCTATCTTGCAGAGAAGATCAACGGTCATTTCTATGAAATCAATTGCAATTCCGCCAGTCACACATATCGCCCCCAAAAAACCACGTATTGCAGCTACTGCAACTCCTAAAACAGCATCACCAACGCCATCGATTATCGGATACTTTTCAATTGTTTCAACCAATTTTTTATAATACTCATCTCCCAGAATAGCCTTTGCAGCTTCGTTAATTGCTTTATTAACATTTTCATCGGACAAAGCATTAAGAATCAATGGATATAGCGAAATTGCCACCCCTTTTCCCGTGTCTGTCCACGAAACATAATCACCGTTAACCGGCGTTCCTCCCGCATATAAACGCTGCAAAAGATTCATAAGTCCCAATGTAGCATACTTTCGTACTTCCGGATCCATCTTCATTAAATCCTCGGACACAGACTGCAAATACACCGACATTTCTCCCTGCTCTGTCTGCGTATTGAAATTACCTTCACCATCAAGCATCGAGTCGATATAATGATACTTCAGTATCTCTGTATCACCTGCTGGTGCTTCAAAGTAATAAATGTGTTCTTCCGGAATCAGTCGTTCTCCCAAAATATTAACGTAATCATTATCGGCGGCAAAACTGTACATCTTTTTTACGCGCTCCTCGAATTCTTCACCATACATCTTTTTGTAATAATCAATTGCTTCCGGCGAAAATCCTTGTCCGTCAAAACTGTAGCAAGTATCCACCAATTCTGCATTTAACGCAATAAATTGTGCCTTATTTCCACCTTTAGAATGACCGGTTACTGTAATATTATTACTCTCTTTCCAGCCCTGCTGGGCAGCAACCTTATTAAACCAATTAAATGCCTCTACCTGCTGGTCCGTCGCATAGTCAATTACCGTATTTGAATCGATAACATTTCCTTTTGAATCATAGGTATAATATGTATTTTCTTCTGGAACCCCATCTAGACCTTCTCCATTATCAATCCATTCACCTGCTGCAGTTCCACGATATACAACAGACACATCGTTTCCGCTTTCAAAAACAAACGCATTCATCCCATTTGCATCCAAAGTACTCGCTACTAATTTAGATTCTGCAATATTACTATTCTGCTCCTTTGCAAGGGCTCTTTCCAGAACCTCCAGCTGCGCGTATTCATCCGCAGTCCAATCAGATGGATTCGCACTATACGTCCTTCGAAGCTCCTTCACCAAGCTTAAAAATGTTGTTTCGTTGCCGGAAACACTTCCTTTCCCCTGGCCCTTTCCATGATGGGCAATATATGTGTACACATTATATAAGACTTCCCCATTTGCATCTGCCTGTACTTCTGAACTAAGTGCATTCATTACTATTCACCCCACTCTATGCTTTCTATACCAAAAGAACTATCCATCCAGACCTTCACACTCTTCCTGTATCCAGCCGGGAAAGTACTACCCGCATTATATACATCCTGTACAGCACTAACAGAATCATACTGATACATATCATATGCCATAACAATTCCATTTTCTTTAAGTAAAGTAGTAAATACATTTACCTTCTCTTCTGTAATATCCGTTTCCACAGCTACAAGCATGGAAATTTCTGAAGCATAATTCCCCATATACGCTTCTAACGACATTTCTGGCGAAAAGCTAGAAGATCCATGTGACACAGGATTATTTACCACCACACAATCCCCGAACACTCCCTGAACCAAAGGCTTAATAACATTCTCTACCTCTGCGCTAAATTTTACAGCCATATAATTATCAACCATCGTTCCATCTTCATAAATCCATACTCTGATTTTTACTTCCGGATATTTTTCTGACAATAAAAACACCTCTGCACGCTGTGCTGACCAAACGGCGGTTCCCGTTGACCAACAGACAAATGTATCATCATATCTCTCGTTATAAATTCTTACTACCTTTTCGGCTAACTGTTCATCTCTATTGTCGCTTCTCATACAACCACCTATCCCCATAACAATTAAAGTAATCAATGTACACAATATAAATCTTTTCGTCACCATCTCTACATCCCCTGCTTCTATAGACTTTTTTACACAAAAAGCCATACCTTTCCGGGCATGGCTTTAAGGCTTCAACTTATTCTACAGAAAATGACATCGCATTAAAACCGGCTTTCGCATCTTCCTCTAACGCAACAGAGCCGAAAATGAGTCCTGTACTGGAATCATTGATTCTCATTAAATAATCGTATTCTGTAAATGCTTCATTCTCAATGGAATAGAACACGTATGTAACCCCATTCTGGGTTCCTTGATCCAATACCATAATGCTCTCATTGGTTTCAATTTCCTCCAAATATCCAGCCACCATCTCTAAATCAATGAAAAACCCCTGCAGGATACTCTCATCATCTTTACTCACGCTAATAATGCCATTCTCTTGTGAAAGCTCCAATCCTTCTGTTGTATCCAGCGTCACCTTGATTTTGTCACCAGTTCCGGCATCAAAAGTTATACTTTCGCTAGATACACCGCCACAAGCCCCCAAAAGCATTGCCCCCAACAATGCTACACAAATAGATTCCCTCAACTTTTTCACCCTTTTTACTCTCCTAATAATTTATTAATTGCCTCATCCGCTTTTGCCTTAAATAGCATCTGCTCTTCATCTTGATAACCTAGAGCATATATTTTATCAATCTGCTCTCGGTTAAACAAAAACATCTTATCTGAACCAATATAACCTTCTGGGAATAAAATTCCCACATAATCCCATACCTTTGCTATATCACTGCCACCTTTTTGGCAAACACCGGCAATCATCACTTTCTTTGTACTGTCTTTTAAAAGAACAACCGAACCAATTGGTAATAATCCTTCAAACATACTCATTCCTCCATGCTAATTATATAGTAATATTACATTTAAAAGTAAGGCTACCACAGTTAATATACCACATACTATTGCTAAATTCTCAAGAATCTTTCCTTTCTTTTCAAAATTCTGACCATACAACTCATAGCCCTCTCCGTCGATAATTAAAGAAATTCTTCCTGCACTTGATGTGTAATATCTTATGTTTATAACCTCTCCTACATATAACTTTCGTCCTATGACA
>CAZOSU010000141.1:5007-6972 GCA_964582515.1 uncultured Acetatifactor sp.
TCTGTTCCATCTTTTTTGAACCTAACAAAATAATGAGTAACTCCATTATCCAATACAGTTCTCACAATTGTTCCTGTAGTTTTGGGTAACGTCTCTACATCTATCTTTTTAGTATAGATATTCTTTCTTAAAAACCAAAGAATCAAGGTCAGTACCAATAGTACGATAAACATCCCTTTTCCTCCTTACTAAAAACCAAAGAAATTGCCGATTGCATCGCCTGCACTACTCAAAGTATCTACAAAACCATCCCATGCAGCAGAAGCTTTATCCACTACAGTATTGACCATACCGCCCACATCCAGCTCAACGTTTGCAGACACGCCAACACCCACAGACACACCAACATCACACTTAATCACGCCATCCCTCAAACCGACGTCAGCATGAGCACCCAAACCGAAATTTACACTTCCACCAACACCCACTTCTCCGCCAAGCACATTCACGCCTATACTTCCTTCAATTTCTCCGGCGATGGCCTCTGCCTTGGCACCTGCACCCAGTTGCACATCAAGCTTACCATCTTCACCAAAGATTTGCGCTACCGCTTCTGCGCCTGTTTCTGCCTTGCCAACAGTTGCTTCTACTTCCGTGTTCAATCCCAGCATCTCATTTCCAAGCCACTGTTTTTCCCATTCTGCTGCAAGTGCTGTTGCACTGGCCCCAACCTCAGCATTAACACCGGGGCTGAATTTTTTCGTATTGTCAGCTCCAAGAACATACAGTCCTGCTGAAAAGCCCCCATGTGCTTCCGCTTCTGCCACAGTCGCACTAACCTTTCCATAACCACCTTCTGCAGAAGCATCCAGAAGGCTGACACTCACTTTATCTGATACACCAGCTTCCAGAAGTGTCTGCTCCTTTTCATAAAAAGCAGGAGCCCCCTTCTCTTCAATACTCTTTCCATCCTTGGAATACGACTCCTCCCTGATGATGTCTTCAGCCAATCCTTTGTCCTTTAAAAAATCTTTACTCTTATCATCCAGTTTCTGGCTTTCAAACTCAGATTTAAGTTCGGACTCAGCTCCAACTGTTGCCTTACCAACATAAGCCTCCACACCGTCATTATCCGCCACTTTGATTAAGTACCTGGCAATTTCTGCTGAACCAAATAATCTCAAATAATCTGCTTCTGAATACTCATTGGATACTTCCGCCCCCAATAGAGAAAGCACAAGCTCAGAATCATCCTTCTCTATCGCTTTATTGATTGCAAGCATCTCATCTTCCGTATAAACACGCTGTGCTTCTTTCAGTTTGTCTTTTTGAATACCCTCCAGCATCCCCCGCTCCATCTGAAATTCTTGCGCATTCAATCTGTTATTTCCGATATTCTGTTTTGTCCTGCCCATAAGCACAAGTCTTTCTTCTGTAGAGCGATAACGGCCTGCACCACTTTCCACAGCCTTTTCTATCGCTGCTATATCATCAAGCAACTGATTTAACTTTCCCTCTGCAGAAACAAATCCTGCGGTTAGATTATTTCTTGAAAGTACCTTAGCCTCTGCGGCATATCGAACATTTCGCACAGTATTCAGCGTATTAAGAATATTTTTTTCAGCTAAATCTATTGTTGATGACATATTAAACACTACATCAACATCAATTCTTATCTTTCCCATTGCATTTCCTTATTTTATCAATCTGTTCTGTAATGCTGCAAACGCTGTACGCGCCACAGCTTCCGCTGCCTCTCTTGCAGCCCTTTCTGCTGCTTCTCGTGCAAGTCTATCCGCCTCTTCTTCCTCGTGGCGAATTGTGTTTGCAGTATTTATGTAATCACTGGCCAGCTTCAATATCGTTGTACATAATGAATCAATTTGCCGAATTGCATCATCAATGGCGATAATATAATAACAAATCTCTGTTCCCTGCCAACAAGTTCCAAACATTGACTTATATCTGATTAACATACTTTTAGCGCTATTCAATTGACTTATACACGCACGTAATTGATTTACA
>CAZOSU010000142.1:0-6971 GCA_964582515.1 uncultured Acetatifactor sp.
ATTGTGAAAAATGGTAAGTTCTTAACCAGTGGTGGTATGGGAACCATGGGTTATTCCATTCCGGCAGCCATGGGTGCAAAGCTGGCAGATAAAAAGCGTCAGGTTATCGCTGTGTGCGGTGATGGCTCCTTCCAGATGTCCATGATGGAGCTGGCTACCATGAAGCAGTTTGATATTCCGGTAAAGATTATCGTGCTGAAGAACAATTATCTGGGCATGGTGCGCCAGTATCAGCATTTCACCTATAAGGACAACTATTCTGTAGTAGATTTATCCGGAAGTCCAAAGCTGGATATGATGGCGGCTGCCTATGATATGAAATATATGCAGGTACAGAATATGGAGAACATTGATGCGGTCATCGATGAATTCCTGACCGGAGATGAGCGCGTTCTGATGGAATGTGTCATCGATCCTATGGATTTAGTCTAGGAGGAGGTACTGTATGAAGAAAAGAATTTATTCTGTTTTGGTTGAGAATCGTTCCGGTGTACTTTGTAAGGTTGCAGGACTGTTTTCCCGAAGAGTTTTTAATATTGACAGTTTGGCAGTAGGGGAGACCGACGACCCGGAGGTATCCTGCATGACCATCGTCTCCAGCGGGGACGAGAGAACCATCGAGCAGATTGAAAAGCAGCTGAACAAGAAGCTGGACGTTATCAAGGTAAAGACCTTCGATGAAATCCAGAGCATCAGCCGTGAGCTTATGCTGATTAAGGTAAAATACAACAAAAACAATCGACGTGATATCATGGAGACCTGCGATATTATGAAGGCTGAGATTGTGGATATGAGCAAGCATTTTATGATTATCCAGATTTGTGATGTACCGGAGCGGATTCAGCTGATGATTACCATGCTTCAGCAGGTCAGCATCGTAGAAGTGGCAAGAACCGGAACCTTGGCTTTGCAGAAGTGTGCAGACTAATTTTCGGATAAGCCTTGACATTACCACTTTAGCGTGTTAAAATTCTAAAAAGTTGTATAATTGATAGGAGTGATATAGGTGCAAAAGAAAGTATTTCAGTTACTGGTTGATAATACTTCCGGTGTTTTAAGTCGTATTTCCGGACTTTTCTCCAGAAGAGGCTACAACATCGAAACCATTACCGCAGGTGTAACTGCAGACCCAAGATTCACCAGAATTACCATCGTGGCATCCGGTGATGATGAAATTTTAGAGCAGATTGAGAAGCAGGTTGCAAAGCTTGAGGACGTCAGAGATATTAAAGAGCTTCGCCCTCATGAATCTGTGTATCGTGAGCTTGCTCTTGTAAAGGTGAAGGTGGATGCGTCCCAGAGACAGGGTGTCATTGCGGTGGCGGACATTTTCAGAGCTAATATCGTTGACGTTCATGCAGAGTGTCTTACCATTGAGCTGACAGGTAATCTGGACAAGATTGATGCATTCATTGGTTTACTGGAAGGCTATGAGATTTTGGAGCTTGCAAGAACCGGTATTGTTGGTCTTGGCAGAGGTATTAAAAACGTAACTTATTTGGATTAATTAAAGTACATAATGGGACAAAACCCAATGTTATAAATTATTTATTTAACGTGGAGGAATTTTAAAATGGCAAACATTTATTATCAGGAGGATTGTAACTTATCTTTATTAGAGGGTAAGACAATCGCAGTTATCGGATACGGTAGTCAGGGACATGCGCATGCATTAAATGCTAAGGAGTCCGGCTGTAACGTAATCATCGGTCTTTACGAGGGCTCTAAGTCTTGGGACAAGGCTGTTAAGCAGGGCTTTGAAGTATACACAGCAGCAGAAGCTGCAAAGAAGGCTGACGTTATCATGATTCTTATCAATGATGAGTTACAGGCTTCTATGTACAAGAAGGATATCGAGCCAAATCTTGAGGCAGGCAATATGCTGATGTTCGCTCACGGTTTCAACATTCACTTTGGTCAGATTGTACCTCCAAAGAACGTTGACGTTACCATGATTGCTCCTAAGGGACCCGGACACACTGTAAGAAGCGAGTATCAGGCTGGTAAGGGTGTTCCTTGTTTGGTAGCTGTTCATCAGGACGCTACCGGTAAGGCTCTTGACAAGGCACTTGCATATGCACAGGCTATCGGCGGTGCAAGAGCTGGTGTATTAGAGACTACCTTCAGAACCGAGACCGAAACCGACCTCTTTGGTGAGCAGGCAGTACTTTGTGGTGGTGTATGTGCACTTATGCAGGCTGGTTACGAGACCTTAGTAGAAGCTGGTTATGACCCAAGAAATGCTTACTTTGAGTGTATCCATGAGATGAAGCTCATCGTAGACCTTATCTATCAGTCAGGCTTCGCCGGAATGAGATATTCTATCTCTAATACTGCTGAATACGGCGATTACATCACCGGACCTAAGATTATCACCGAGGATACCAAGAAGGCTATGAAGAAGATTCTTTCCGATATCCAGGATGGTACCTTTGCTAAGGACTTCTTATTAGACATGTCAGCAGCTGGCGGACAGGCACACTTCAAGGCTATGAAGAAGCTTCATGCAGAGCATCCTTCAGAGGTTGTTGGTGAGGAAATCAGAAAGCTTTACAGCTGGAACAACGAAGAGGATAAGTTTATTAATAACTAAGGAACACAGCGTTCGAGCTGTGGCGGAGCATAAAGAGACGCCGGAGAGAGCTTGCTTTCTCCGGTGTATTTTTATGCTTCGACATTGGCGAATGCCAAATAGCTCAAAATCACAAAGTGATTTTGAGCCAGCTCGAAAAAATGATACAAAAAACAATTTATTTCATTTTATTGCAGTATTTCCCCATCTTAATGCATTTACACTATAGAGGGAGGTGATTGATTGCGGACAGAAGAGGAAATGAATAACATATATAACCTATATGGTGATTCCATATTTAAATTAGCCCTATCTTATGTAAAAGACTATGCTACTGCCGAAGATATTATGCAGAATACTTTGATGAAATATATGCTTAATACAAAAGTATTTGCAGACAAAGAATATGAAAAAGCATGGCTACTCAGGGTTGCAATCAATGAATGTAAGATGTATAACCGTTTGATATGGAATGTAAAACGTGTTTCCTTGGAGGATGTCGATTTGGCGGCGGATGAAGCAACGGAAGATAGTAGTGTATTGGATGCCGTATTTTCTTTACCAACGCAATATCGTATGGTGATACATCTGTATTACTATGAAGGCTACAGCGTAAAAGAAATCGCAAACATTCTGAAAAAAAAAGAAGGAACCGTTACGTCACTTATGTGTCGTGCAAGAAAATTTTTAAAGGAAGGATTGGAGGGAGAATATGCCGGATATATTTGATGTTTATGCTAAAGAAATGCGTGAAATTAAGATGCCACCTATGAAGTTGAAAAAAAAGAAAAATTTTGAAGTAAGGAAAATGGGTTTATCTATAGCAATTGCCTTTTGTTTAGCCTTTGCATTATTGCTTCATAGCCTATATACACCAAACTACACATTGACAGTTTATGCAATGGGAAGTAGTGTTGAGTTACAACAGGGAGAGACTATATTTTTAAGTTTAGAAGAACATTTAGAAACAGAGATGATTTCATCTTCGGAAGGAAGCAATTATAGTTTGTGCACATTTCTATTTGCAGTTGGATGCGAAGAGGCAAAGACAATTAAATATACAATTGTTGGAGAACAGACATACAAAGAAAGATATCATATGTACGACAGTCAGTTATGGTTTGCGGAAAAAGAAGAATTATCTCTGAAAGATGTTCAGACTCCATCCCCTCATAATCCTTTGTATCCATATATCTACTGCGAATGGCAAGAAGCCGGAGCATTTTTTGCATATCGCTATTTTGGAAGTGAGTATTCCGTGTTAATGGATGATATTAGAAATTGTCCTTGTCGACTTGCTGTTAGGGTAGAAGATGTGGGTGATGAATATATTTTTGAGGATGTCACTATAGTAGTAGATATTGAACTTCAAAATGGTAGAATAGTCAAAAAGGAATTACTTCTATATCTTGATAAAGAACTTAGCAAAAGAAACGGTGAAATATGTATGGCAATTAGAGAAAAATAATGAGAAATACAAAATGATTAAAAGAATGGAGAAATGTTATGAAAAAGAATTTTGTTTTGGTAATGAGTATGATTTGTTTATTTATGATGTGTGATTTGAATGTTCAGGCGAATAATTTGCCTTCATCTGCACAGGAAACTACGTATAATACTAGTGTTCAATCGAGAATTGTTATAAGCTATACGAAAACAATTATTGAGTATTACACAGATTTTAGTAGTATTCCCACATCATTTCAATACAAGGAATATAGTGATTCGTATCAAACATATGCATCAGGAACAATGAAACTGAAAAGTGTAACGTCAGTAGGTAGTTCATATCGCTGTGTGTATGAAGGAACTTTATTTGGTAATATCTAAAATTTAAAATATTTTCTCTAATGCTATAAAAAAGACCGTAGTAATGACTATTACGGCCTTTTTTTATTCCTATAGAATAATAGTACTATAATTATGCTACAGAATGAGTGATTTAATAACAGAAGATTACGGTTTTGCTCAAGAGCAGGCAGAAAATTGATATTATGTATGATACCTATAGAGAGAATAGACAAAATATAAAATAGCCATACTAACTACAAAATGTTTTGGCAGGTGTTTTATGTTTCGAAAAATGGTAAGTTGTGTATGTGTTATTTTGGTTTCCTCTTCTCTTTTTTTCTATAATTGGTTCGTTGAAGCAGAGAGGTCCATACACAATTTCCCACAAAATGAGAGAATAGAGATATATCACTGGGTGCAGAGGCGTCAGCTTCCTGCCCCCTTACGTAACGTCATTGCCCATCAAACAGGGGTAAATGACCATGTGGTAGAAAAGCTTTTATATGAGAATAAGGGTTTTTTGTTGCTTTCTCTACAGGCAGCTTATTATCATCCCATAAGAACTGTTAGTGAACCCAGCTCTCCGCTTACGGTATCTGAATTTCTGGTAGATGAAGAGGATAACTATACGGAAGGGACACACTTGGCAGATATTCAGAAAGGAGACATTCTTATCACGAAAAACTCCCGCTTTTTAGGCTGGAGGAATGGTCACGTAGGACTTGTCGTAGATGCCCAAAAGGGTCTTGTACTGGAGGCTCTAATGCTGGGGGTAAATACAAAGCTCTGTTCCCTTCATAAATGGGAGACCATGCCTTCCTTTCAGGTTCTACGGTTAAAACAAGGAGTTAATAGTAGTGAGTTGGAGAATATTTGCTTCTCCTGGCTTGTAGCAGAGTATGCCATGGAAAATTTGGTGGACATCCCCTATAGCCTTTTGGCAGGGATAAATCGTAGTGAGGTAACCATTACGGACACCCAATGTGCACATTTAATCTGGTATGCGTACAAGCAGTTCGGCATAGATTTGGATAGTGATGGAGGTATCATCGTGACTCCGGCGGATATTCAAAACAGTCCTTACCTGGAAGTGGTGCAGAGCTATGGCTATTAGATTGTGAAGCAGGGGAAAGTGTGATAAGATAAAGAAAACACCATCACAAGGAGAAGATTTATGAAGGTATTATTAGTAAACGGAAGTCCTAAAGCAAATGGAAATACTGCCATTGCTTTGCAGGAATTGGAAAAAACCTTTGCGCAGGAAGGTATTGAGACTATAACCATGCACCTGGGTAATAAAGCCATCCGTGGCTGCATTGCCTGTGGAAGATGTGGGGAGCTGAAAAAGTGCGTATTTGAGGATGAAGTAAATGAGGCTGCGAAGATTTTAGAGCAGTGTGACGGTATTGTGGTAGGAAGCCCGGTATACTATGCTTCCGCTAATGCAACTCTGATTGCTTTTTTAGACCGCCTTTTCTACTCATCTAAGTTTGATAAGACCATGAAGGTTGGCGCAGCAGTGACGGTAGCCAGACGAGGCGGCTGCTCTGCAACCTTCGATGAACTGAACAAATACTTTACCATCAGTGGCATGCCCATTGCCTCCAGCCAGTACTGGAATAGTGTCCACGGCGGTGCTCCCGGGGATGCCCAGCAGGATTTGGAGGGCTTACAGACCATGCGTACCCTTGCCAGAAATATGAGCTTTTTAATGAAAAGCATTGCACTTGGCAAGGAAAAATATGGTTTGCCGGAAAAGGAAGCCAAGATTTCTACCAACTTTATTTAATACGACAGGATGATTTTACAAAATGAAGAGTTTTGAAAATAAAATGAAAGCACCAAAGGGAATTGAACCGGAAAGCTGGTTCATTGAATGTTACCGAAGGCATAAAGGACATCCGCTCAAGGTGTTGATAGGATTATATAAGGGAAATTACCACAAATTTGTATTGGCAGTGCTGTTTTTCTTTTTAAAGCACGCCTGTGTATGGGTGCTTCCCATTGTAACTGCAAGTATTATTAACGACATCACCACAAAGAATCCGGATACCATGCAGCATATTGTTTTGTATACCGGATTAATGGTATTTTTGATTTGCTTAAATGTTCCTATGAATTACCTGTATGTGGATTACAAGTCCCAGGCCACCAGATATGCGGAGACAGGACTTCGAAAGGCATTAGTATTAAAATTACAGCAGCTTTCTATTTCCTACCATACCGAGACCATGTCCGGCAAACTGCAGTCCAAAATTATTCGTGATGTGGAAGCCATAGAGACCTTATCCACCCATATGTTCCTCAGTATATTAAATATTGCGCTGAACATCGCAGTGGCACTGGTGGTAACCATCAGTAAAAGTCCGGTGGTATTTCTATTTTTCTTAGTGACGGCACCTATTGCGGCATTTGTGATGATGTCCTTCCGTACCCGAATGAAGGAGAGTAATAAAGCCTTTCGTAAGGAAATGGAGGAGACCAGCGCCAGAGTTATGGAAATGGTGGAGCTGATTCCCGTGACCCGTGCCCATGCACTGGAGGAGGAAGAGGTGCATAAAATGAGCTCCCAGCTTCTGGCAGTGGCAGAAAAGGGCTATCGACTGGA
>CAZOSU010000143.1:0-6952 GCA_964582515.1 uncultured Acetatifactor sp.
TGAAAATCCTGTTCGTGATTCTGGAAAAGCGTTGCGAAGCTCAAAAAAGTACTATGGTGATTAACACCAAAAATAACCAATAAACAATCGACCGTTTATGGCGCCGAGCGACCGCTGGTCAACGCATCACTGACCGGCGGCCGGCGCAAATTGCAGAAGGGTGGCTGAGTGTTATGGAGGCGAATTCTGTGGACGTGATTTTGCCTGTTCCTACATTGGTTTTGCCTAGTATTGCAGAGAACTATATGGAAAGACATGATGCGGGGGATTGGAGATTTCTTATGGAGTATTTGGAGAAAAATGCGCCAGAGGATTTTCAAGTGGCACAAGCGGTGTTTGCTGAGAAGTTGTATTCACCTTGCAATATGTTTATTATGAAGCGGAAAATTGTGCATGAATTATGTGAATGGATGTTTCCTATTCTTACAGCAGTGGAGGAGCATGGTGGAGTAAAGAAGGATACATATCAGAATCGTTATCCAGGCTTTATATCTGAGAGGTTGATTACATTATTTTTTCATCGGATGAGGGATAAGTACAAAATTGTATATGCGGATAAAATATTTTTGTCATGATTTTGTAGAGTAATTGAAAGGAATGGACATCATCATGGATTTATACCAGACACAGTTAGAAATTATAGCCAATCAGCCATTACCATGGGACAAGCTGGAGAATAAGACTCTTCTTTTATCCGGGGCTACGGGTATGGTTGGCAAGTGTATCATAGATTTACTAATGTTAAAGAATAGATTATCCGATAGTCAGATTCATGTAGTTGCCTTAAGTAGAAATGCGCAGGTGGCGAAGCAGAGGTTTGAAGAGTATTGGGATAGTCCGGAATTTACATATTACTCTTGCGATATTAATCAAGCTATTCCAGATTGTGGTCATGTAGATTATGTGATTCATGCGGCCAGCAATACGCATCCAAAGCAGTATTCCGGTGACCCGATAGGGACGATTGCGTCGAATATTATTGGAACAAAGAATCTGCTGGATTATGCTGTGGAAAATAAGGCAGAGCAGTTTTGCTTTTTGTCTTCTGTAGAAGTGTATGGGGAGAATCGTGGCGATGTGGAGAAATTCGATGAATCCTACTTGGGTTATTTGGATTGTAATACACTTCGCGCCGGTTATCCGGAAAGTAAACGTGTAGGAGAGAGCTTGTGCAATGCTTATGGGGAAGTGTATGGACTGAAGTATACAATACCTCGTTTGAGCAGACTTTATGGGCCTACAATGCTTTCTTCGGATACTAAGGCGATTTCTCAGTTTATACGGAAGGCGGCAGCAGGTGAGGATATCGTACTGAAGAGTGAGGGGAATCAGAAGTATTCCTACACGTTTGTGACGGATGCGGTGAATGCAATTCTGCATATTATGCTGTGTGGAGAATGTGGAGAAGCCTATAACGTGGCGGACGAGAAGTCAGATATTCCCTTGCGTGATTTGGCAGCTATTTTGGCGGAAATAGCAGGTAAGAAGGTAGTTTTTGAATTGCCTGAAGAGAGTGAAAAAAAGGGATATTCTACTGCCACAAAGGCTATGCTGGAGGCTGGAAAAGTGAGAAAGCTTGGTTGGCAGGCGGAGGTGCATTTGGAAGAGGGACTTAGGTGCGTGGTAGAGTGTATGCACTAAATTAATTACTACAATGAGCCGATAAACAAATATGGGAATGAATTACATCAAGCCATTTTCAAGGAGGAACCGGCATGATAGTATCACACAACCTCAGTGCAATGAATGCAAATAGGTTGTACAATTTAACGACTAAGAAGAAAGCCAGTCTTGCAGAGAAGCTTTCTTCCGGATATAAAATCAATCGTTCGGCGGATGATGCGGCTGGGTTAGCGATTTCGGAGAAGATGCGTCGTCAGATTAGAGGCTTGCGTCAGGGAGCGGAAAATATACTGGACGGAATCAATTTTAGTCAGGTGGCGGATGGTGCGCTGAATGAGGTTCACGATGTATTGCATCGTATGACGGAGCTTTCCGTGCAAGCGGCCAATGGTACCTGCACAAGTGAGGATAGGGAATATATTGATAAGGAAATCCAGCAATTAAAGGACGGTTTGCAGCAAATTTTCAATGAGACGGAGTTCAATGGGAAAAAAATCTTCCGGGTACCCTATGTGCCAAATGTGACAGGGCAGCCGGATGATATACAGGTGTTTACGATTGCCAATGATGGCTCAGGAGCGGCGGTTTACGGTGGTGTGGAAATCAATAGTATCCGGTACACATGGAGTGAAATGGGCATTGATTTTCAGCCGGACGGAACCTTTGCAGGCGGTGAGTATTCTTTTGAAACATGGGATGGGGAGCGAGTGGAGCTTTCCACCATAAAGGGAGAGATGCCGCCTAGTGTAAGTCGTAATTATATTTGGGAAGCGGATAATACCGGTATCTATGTGAATAATGTCCTTGCAGCGGAATGGGATGATATGGGTATTGACCCGGCCAATGTAGCGGATGGAACCTATTCCTTTGATTATCGGGGAACGACGATAGAATTTGTTGTGGAAGGTGCGTATGATCTTGATGATGTTGTTGCCGGTATCAATGGAGATGGCGGTCTATCTCATGTAAGCTGGGACGCGGTTCTTTCTCATGTAGATGTAGAGCGTGCGGCAACGATTGTGTCCGGTGCGCAGAGTAAGGTGTTGAATACCGGAAATATGGATTATTTGCTGGCACCTGATTTAGGAGTACAGGCGGATGATACCGGAGTGCGTTTGGTAAGCGCAACGAAGACCGATTACACGGAGATGGAGTGGAAGGATTTCAGTGATCCGAATGCCGCTGGCTCCTATAGTACCAGTTCGAATGGCGGTTATCCGATTATTGACTGGGGGCTGGATGAAGATAGTAATGTGGAGTCGGATGTTACCTTTGATGATACGGCGATTTATACCTATACCGATGCTAAGACCGGATTTGTGATTGATTATAAGCTGGCAGATGAGGCTAGCTTAGAGGGCGTTAAGACAGGGCTTACCACGGAGGTGGATAGGTCCCTTAATACGCCGGATACGGGGAAGAATGTGGTGTTTTCCTCCGGTACGGTGGAGATGGAGTTTGATATTCCGGATTTTTCCTTCCGTTTTCAGAATGCGTTGGGAAGAGATTGGGATCAGAATGCAGATGCATTTGATACGAATATGACAATCGCCGAGGACGGTGATGATTATGTATTTACTCTGACGGTGACCGGAGATAATGCAACGGAAACATTCTTGGCAAGAGTTAAAAAGGATGAGTATGAGGCGGCATTGCTGGCGAAGGATGGCGGAGAGGTCATACTGAGCTTGGATAATCAGGGGGGTGTTATACCGTCGGACAATTACGAAGATTCCCTGGTGAATGTAGGATACAATGACAGCATTCTGTTGAAAATAAAGTCAAGTGGTAGTGCACTGGATCCTTCGGATGCTGATTATCTTACGAAGGCATCACAGTGGCTGGCCAGTGCGAAGCAAGATGTGGAAGATATTATCAATACCAAGGTTAATGGAAATAGCCTAATCACATCCAATGGAACCCCTTCCGTGGTAATGAGTGCAACGGAGAGCCCCAGTAGGAGCTTGGAGGCTAATTTTGCACCAAGGGTGAATGCACCGGAGAAGCATATGATTATTCAGTGCAGCAGCGAGGTGGATGATGATTTGGAAATGGTATGGTCGCCACTAACACTCAGTATTGTAGGATTGTCGCAGGTGAATGTGTTAACGCAGGAAGCGGCGGGTGGGGCACTAAATTCGGTGAAGGATGCCTTGACTATTATTTCCACAGAACGTTCTACTTTTGGTGCTTATCAGAATCGCCTGGAGCATGCTTTTAATGGGAATAATAATGTGGCAGAAAACACGGAAGCGGCAGAGTCTCGTATCAGGGATACGGATATGGCTGAGACCATGGTGGACTTTGCTAATCACGATATTCTGATGCAGGCAGGACAGGCGCTTTTGGCGCAGGCGAACCAGAGCAATAGTGGCGTGTTGAGTTTGCTACAGTAAGAGACGGGAATGGCTTTTGGGGAGTAATAGGAGGAGATTAAATATGGAAAACCTGGAACTCTATTTCATAAATAACAAGCCTACCTCCTGCAAGTCCTGCCGTGGAAAAGTGTTTCACATCGGTGGGGGTCGTTATCAATGCAAAACCTGTGATACAATCATTCTGGATGATTTCGGGAAGGTAAAGCAATTTCTGGAAGCCAACGGCCCATCCACAGCACCGGTAATAGCGCAGCATACGGGTGTGCGGATGGATGTGATTGAATGGTTTTTGAAGAACGGCCGGGTAGAGATTATGGAGAATAGCCGATACTTCTTACAATGTGAGAGATGTGGCTGTAGCATTCGAAGTGGACGATTTTGTATTGATTGCGCCAGAGAGTTGACAGGAGGAATTCAGCGGATATTCTTTCAAGAAGTGGGTGAGAAGCCCAAGAAGAGTACGGAAATGCAGGGTAAAATGCATTTTCTGGATAAAAAGCATAGGAAGTGAATGTAATAACACCTCGCAGGTTTGATAACCTACGAGGTATTTTTATGTTAATCATTTTTACAAAACCACATTGCTATTTCGCAAGTGTTTTAGTATTATTGTTGTATATTTGTTTTTGCAGAAATGGAGGGATAAAATGAATACAAATGATTTTGTGGTAACTATTGATGATTTGCTGGATTGTTGCCCGACAAATCGTAGAAATTATAATCAATTACTAGAATTGGTAAAAAAGGAAGCTGTCGTACCTTTCATCGGAGCGGGATTTTCTGCAAATATGGGATATCCTTTATGGCGTTCATTTTTAACAGAGCAGGCAGAAATAAATCATGTCCCTCAATCATTAAGTGCACTAAAAAAGAACCAGTTTGAATTAGCTGCTACATTGTTACAAGAAAAAATGCACGGTAACATGGAAAACATTATGCAACAAACCTTTGGAGATTACATATATAAGAAAAATGGAATACCTTCTGAATTTGAAGCATTATGTAATATATTCCCTAAGACAATCATTACCACCAATTATGATAGTGTGATTGAAGCATTATATGTAAAAGCGACAGACGAATATATAAATAAAATAACACCAAAATCTTCTAAAGATAAATTCCTCATCAATCAAAAACTCACCCGTGGAGAGCCGTTATTAATTAAACTTCATGGTGATGTGGACAGTTTGGAATTTGTTCTGACGGAAAATGAGTATAATGCAGTATATGGTTCTGATAATGTGGATTTTAATTTACCCATGCCGTCCCTTTTGAGAAGTATTATCAAAAACAAGATACTTCTATTCTTAGGCTGCAGCTTGGAATCGGATAGAACTTTACATGTTATTGAGCAGTCGCAAGAAAAAGGCAATATAGCATTTGCTCTTCTGGAATTACCAGAAAAAACAGAGAATAAGGAGGAGGCTTTTAAGCCTATATTAATAAAAAAGTATAAAGAGATTTCAATATTCAAGGAAAGGACAAATTTTTTAATAGAACGTAACATTATTCCTATTTGGTATCCTCATGGAAAACATGATTGTTTAAAGGTCCTTTTAAATGATATTCAACAAAGAATAGGTCGCAAATTCTATACGAGTATTACGAAAGCGCAAAACAACTTAAAATATTTGCTGAAACATGCAAAAGAAAAAGAAACTCACAAAGAGACGGTAGCAGCGTATTATCTTTATAGCCAGGCCGAAGACTTGCTAAAGAATAATTCCGATATTCTTCCATCATCCAGACATTTAGATTGTTTGCAGACTATAAAACGTTTTTATGTTTACAATGGATACGCATATGAAAAAAGAGAGTTTTTGCAGGAACTGATTTTTCAAACCAAAAAGTATTATGGCGAATGTAGCTTGGAGATGATTAGATTATATCGGGACTTGGCATATTATTTTGAGGAACATTGCTATTATGCATTAATGCTTCAGCTGTTTATGGAAAGTCATGTGCTGTTAACCAGGTATGAAAAGGAGCATCCACAGAATAAGGCCCTCAGCAATGAAAAATTAGTTTTGTTTACCAACCTGGCATATGGTTTTCTAAAAAACAATAAAAAAGAAACGGCAGTAGAATGGTATGAAAAAGCCCGTGAATTGGCCCAAAGAGATATTGAATTTGACATCTCCAGTTTGGCCTTTTTTTATAATGGTTTACACCGATACTATATACTGAAAGAGCAATATAATGATGCAATTACTACTTTAGAACGGGCTATGCTTTTAAGAAAAAAATTAACTGACCGGGAATATTCTGCATTGCCGCAGCACCTTGCTAATACTTATTCAAATAAGATACGTATTTATCTTAATTATCTAAATGATGTGGGCAAAGCGTCTGAGGAATATAATAATTATATAAATAATACTTATCTTCAGACCCGGATTGATGACTTTCCTACAGCAAAGATAAGAATAACTATTGATTATGGTGATATGCAGAAAAGGCTGGGGCATTTGGATACCGCACGAAAAGCATACCAGAATGCAATAAATATGAGAAATATGCTCCATTTCCCTGTTACTATGTCCTCATTGACTTTGTATGAAAAAATAGCTGAAACATATTTGCAGGAAGGAAAAGAGATGGAATCACGAGAGTACTTAATACATACGTATACTATGGCTTGTGCTTTATTAGGAGAACAACATCCATATACAGTAAGAATTGGGGGCCATCTATATAATACCCCCATACATACCAATGAACTTGATATTCGTTTGCAAATTCAAAGGGATTTGTTGCAAAATACACAATCTTCTGAGCTGAAAGAGCATGAGTCGGAGCTTATTAAACTATTTTTAGCTAAAGAGCCTTATTGTGTTTAGAGTCAGTTGTTAATAGCAATGTCCGGATGTTTAAAGGTTTTGCGCTTTTCTTTCCCTAAGGTGTCAGGAGAGAAGCGAATCTATTTTTTGCTGTCACATAGCATTCGT
>CAZOSU010000144.1:0-6936 GCA_964582515.1 uncultured Acetatifactor sp.
TCAATGAACCGATTACCGATACTGCCAGAAGTATTTTGGACGGGCATATTATGCTGAGCAGAAAGCTGGTACATAAGAATCATTATCCCGCTATAGATGTGCTGCAGAGTATTTCCCGATGTATGAGCCAGATAGCGGAGCGCAATCATAAGAAGGCTGCCGGCAGATTGAAAAATGTGCTTGCCACCTACAATGAGGCAGAGGACTTAATCAATATCGGCGCATATAAAAACGGAAGTAATCCGGAGATTGATTATGCCATCACTATGATTGGTCAGGTGAATGAATTTTTACGTCAGGATGTGGATGAGAAGATGGATTTCGAGAATACCGTTTCTGCACTGGAGCAGATGTTTCTGACGGAATAGGAGTGTTAATCCATGGGAAGATTCCGGTATCGGATGCAGAGCATCCTGGATATTAAAATCAAAATGGAAACCCAGGCGAAGCAAAATTTTGCGGCAGCAAAAAAGGCTCTTGATGAGGAGACGGACAAGCTGGAGATTTTATACCAGCGAAAGGCAGCCTATGAGGAAGAGGGAAGAGAGCTGCTTGCCGGGACTTTGAATGTATTGGAAATCACTACAAACAAAGAAGCAATTCTCCGTATGGAGGAGTATATCGTTTTGCAATTGCAGGTAATCCAGCGGGCAAGACGCAGGGTAGAGGATGCAAGAGAAGCATTAAAAGAGGTTATGCAGGAAAGAGAAATTCAGGAAAAGCTGAGGGAAAAGGCTTTTGAGGATTTCCTTGCGGAAGAGAAGGCTTTGGAAAGTAAGGAGATTGACCAGCTTGTCAGTTATACTTACGGAAAGAGAATTCAGTATAACAATGCATTGAACGGAGAATGAGCAGTATGGCTACAACGGATGATAAGAAGAGAATTAATGACGAAAAGAAAGAGCTGAAAAAGCAGCAAAAGCTTCAGAAAAAGGAAGCAAAGCGCCGTGCAAAGGAGATTTCCAAGCGTCAGGTTGAGCTTGATGAGTCCGAGGATGGTGGTGGAATCAGCACCTTTTTAGCTACTATTTTCATTGTGATTGTATGGCTGGCGGTTATCTGCGTCATCATTAAGCTGGATGTGGGCGAATTTGGAAGCAATGTGCTGACACCACTGCTTAAGGACGTGCCGGTAGTAAATCTTATATTGCCGGGAAGCTCCCTGACCAGTCCGGAGGGCTCTTCGGTGGGAGAAAGTGAAAGCTATGGCGGATACTCTGATATAAAGGAGGCCGTGGAGCAGATACGGCTTCTGGAGGCTGAGCTGGAAACGGCACAGACCAGTAATGCAGCCAAGGCTGAGGAAATCACGGACCTTCGGGCAGAGGTGGTACGACTGCAGCAATACGAGGCCTTGCAGGCAGAGTTCCAGCGCATCCAGACGCAGTTTTATGAAGAGGTGGTTACCGCGGAGAAGGGACCGGGACTGGAGGCTTACAAGGAATATTATGAGAGTATGGACCCGGCAACCGCAGAGTATATCTATCGTCAGGTAATCGTACAGATTCAAGAGAGCGATGAAATTCAGGATTATGCGGCAGCATATTCGGAAATGAAGCCAAAACAGGCGGCGGGTATTTTTGAAGAGATGACAAGTGATTTGGAGCTGGTGGCAAGAATCTTAGGTGTGATGGATTCTACCAGTCGTGGTGAGATTCTAGGCGCCATGGATCCGGCGGTTGCAGCAAAAATAACGAAAATTATGGACCCGGACTCTTAAGTATTTGTGACTTTTGGACGATATAAATTATGGCGTATTTTAAAATTTTTTAGAAAGGAGGAGAGAAATGGCAAGTTCGACTGTAAATGTACGCGGAATTTCAGGTGCCGGAAGCTTTACCTATCCCACTCCGCAGGTACAGGGAAGTAAGGAAGCGGACTTCGGACAATTCCTGGAAAATGCCACTGCCAGAGAGGACGTGCAGCGTGCGGATGCTTATGAGAGCAAAGCTGCGAGGTCTAAGGAGACTGACGTGGAAGAGGCATCCCAGGCGAAAAAGTCCAAAGTGCACGATGTGAAGGAAGACCCAAAGGGTGTGACAAAAAGTCAGAAGCCGGACAATGGGGATGCTTCGGAGGAGAACTTAGAGGAAGCAATGGAAGTGATTCAGTCCTCTATGGTGGAAATTCGGGAAATGCTTTGTGAAAAGCTGGGAATGTCTCAGGAGGAGCTGATGCAGGCACTGGATGCACTTGGAATGACGGAGCTTGATTTGCTTAATGCGGGCAATGTGACAAGGCTGGCACTCTATGCAGAAGGACAAAGTGAAATGGCACTCTTAACCGACGAGGAGCTGTATGCTATGGTACAGGATTTGGAAGGGGCTATGGCACAGATGTCCCATGAGCTGATGGAAGGCATGCAGGCAGTTTCGGCTCAGGATGCGGATTCTCTTATGGAGCAGGCGCTGAAGGCTTTAAATGAGCAGGGAGCAAAGGAGGACGCAGCAGTTACCGTATCCGGTGATGTGGTTTCAAAAAAAGCAGATAAGGAGACGGAATCGGACAAGGGACAAAACAGTGCCGGTGAAAATTTCCTATTGTCAGGCCAGAAGCTGGATAATCTGCAGCAGGCAGCCTCAAATACCCAAAGCACAGCGGCTTATGATGCTGAGCAGACACGGATGCTTATGGACCAGATTATGGAGCGTATGAACATCCGGCTGGATGCAGAGGAAACATCCCTGGATATGCAGCTTCATCCCGAGGAGCTTGGTAATCTGCATATCACCATTTCTGCCAAGGAGGGTGTGATGACCGCACAGTTTACTGCAGAATCAGAGGCAGTGAAGGCAGTGCTGGAAAATCAGATTGTTCAGCTGCAAAACAGGTTTGACCAGCAGAATATTAAAGTGGAAGCAATTGAGATTTCCGTAGCGACCCATGGCTTTGAGCAGAATCTTGAGCAGGGCAGAGAAGGTGGAAGCTCTTATCAGGAGGAAGAGGGAAAGCCGCGTATAAGAAGAATTGATATGGGCAGCTTAGATGCTGTAGAAGAATTGCCTGAGGAAGACCGGGTTGTGGCTGATATGATGCAGCTTCATGGCAACAGGGTCGATTACATGGCATAGAAAAGGAGTACAATATGAGCTTAATTGCAGCCGTTGAAAACGGACAGGTAGTAACATCTACTTCACAAACTTCTCTTTCAGGAACCACCAGTGCTTCAAGTGATATGGATAAGGATTCGTTCTTACAGCTTCTTGTGGCACAGATGAAGTATCAGGATCCGTTGGAGCCTACTTCCAATACCGAGTACATTGCACAATACGCCCAGTTTACCCAGGTAGAGGAAATGCAGAATATGTCCTCCAGCATGGACTTGATGAGAGCCAGTGGTCTGGTTGGTAAGGAAGTATACATGAAGGTAACCAGCGCTTCTACCGGTGATACCACTTATGTTACAGGCAAGGTGGATTATGTGGTGTACGAAGGCGGCAAGGCATACCTTTCTATCAACGAGTCACTTTATGCATTGGATGACCTTGATACCATCGTGGATGGGGAGTATTCCGTTGCATACGAATTGGCAACATACCTTGTAACAGAGATTAACAAGCTTCCAAGCTTAAGTAATTTAACGGCTTCCGATATTACTACGATTGAAGAGTTAAATGAAACCTATGAGAATATGAGCGAGTATCAGAAGTCATTTGTAGCTACGGAAAAGGTTACTTCACTTAAGGCGTATCTTGCAAAGGCACAGCAATTGAAAGCACAGAAGGAGAGTGCCGCAGGAGAAGAAGGAGAGGCATAGGCGATGATTCAGAATTCTAATTTTCTGACAGCGCTACAATTACAGGAGCAATATAAAAGCAGCCAGAATAAGTCTGCTGTACAAAATGCGGGGGAGGGGGTATCCTTCCAGGACGTACTGCTTCAGCAGAGTGAAATAAAGGGCACAGAGGGAAACTTAAAATTCTCCAAGCACGCAAGTGCACGTTTGCAGCAGAGAGGCATCAATTTAACCAGTGGTCAAATGAAGCGACTGGAGGATGCAACCAGCAAGGCTTCGGAAAAGGGAATTAAGGATTCGCTGGTAATTGTAGATGAGCTGGCATTTATTGTTAATGTGAAAAGCCAGACCGTGGTAACCGCACTTAACAGTACGGATACCGGTGAAAATGTATTTACAAATATTGATGGGGCAGTAGTTATGTAGCCGGACCTTAGGGGAGCTACCATTTCCTGACTGACAGAGGGAAAACTGCCAAAGAGACTTAGGAGGTCAATTAATTATGATGAGATCACTTTTTTCTGGTGTATCCGGTCTTAAGACACACCAGACAAAGATGGACGTTATCGGTAATAATATCGCTAACGTAAATACCGTTGCATTCAAATCCAGTTCAGTAACCTTTAGTGACTTGATGAGTCAGACCACCCAGAGTGCAAGCGGACCTAATGCATCTACCGGCGTAGGTGGTGTAAATGCAAGACAGATTGGTCTTGGTGTTAAATCCGGAGCAATCAATACAAATATTTCTACCCAGGGTGCTGCACAGTCCACCGGTAATCCTTTTGATATCATGATTACCGGAGATGCGTTCTTTGTAGTAAATAATGGTGTAGAGAATTTCTTTACCCGTGACGGTTCTTTCTACGTGGATGGCGCAGGTAACCTTGCTATGACATCTACCGGTTATAACGTAATGGGATGGCAGGTAAATGAGGAAACCATGTCTATTAAGCAGGATACCGTATCTGCACTGAAGATTATGGGAGCTGCCAATATGACATATCCGCCGGAGGCAACCTCCAAGGCGTATGTTTCCGGTATTATTGATAAGAACGATACGGATGTTACCAGTGTATCCGGAAAGACCTTTAACTTAAATTTCTACGATAATCTGGGCTACAGCTACAGCGCAAAGATTACCATGAAGCAGTCCGAGGTGGCTAATGTTTATTCGCTGGAGCTGACCGGTCTGGTGGATTCTAATGGTGTAGAGGTGGAAGGCTGGGAGAACATTTCCCTTACCGGTATGACGGATGCTGTGAGCGGTTATGTAAATCAGGAAGGTCTTCCCACCGAGAGCATTGAGACCGTAGTGAGCTTAAATGCAAATTATGAGTGGCAGGGACAGAAGCTGGTACTTATCAGTAAGGATGAGAATGGTGGCGATATAACGGAAGAGGTGGCGGATTTAAGTGACGGCGCAAATGCCGCAGACTGGGCTGTCATTGCAAAGGCTTACGGATATGAAGATGATGTGAAGACCTTCAGAAATCTTTACCTTGATTTGCCTACCTTAAACGGTTCTGTAGTAGCGGATGGTACGGAAGGTGCTACCTCTATCAAATACAGTGTACAGCAGCTTGTTTTGAACCTTGCAGATGGAGTAACGACCACTCCGAATATCAACTCAGTACTGGGCAGCGACAATACCTTTACCGCAGACGGACGTTTCTACGACGGCGTAACCATTACCTATGATGCGGACAACGGTGTATTTGCGGGAATCAACGGCGTTCAGACGGTTTCTACCGTAAACTTTGATTTTTCTGCTATCGGCGGTAATTTCAGTAATATTGAGGTGGATTTCTCAGAAAGCTCCATGTTTGATAACAAGGGTACCTCTACCATCGGTGCTACCAGTGGTGATTTTGATGGTTTGGGAACCGGTAGAAGACTGGGGGATATGATTGGCGTGTCCATCCAGAACAATGGTATGATTTATGCATCCTATGATAACGGTATGACAAAGCTTCTTGGTCAGATTGCTACCGCAGAATTTGCCAATGCATCCGGTCTTGAGAAGCAGGGTGACAATCTGTATTCTGCAACTTTAAACTCCGGTGAGTTTGACGGAATCGGTGTGGATGTAACGGCCAACGGCGGATACATGTCAACAGGTGTGCTGGAAATGAGTAATGTGGATTTGTCTTCTGAGTTTACAGAGATGATTACCACACAGCGTGGTTTCCAGGCAAACAGCCGTATTATTACGGTATCTGATACATTGCTTGAAGAACTTACAAATTTAAAACGATAAGATAAAATAAGAGGTCCTATGCCGCCCCCTTATAGGGCGGCTAAGGGCTTCTGTATTGTAAATTACCGGATGGTACGGCGATTTTTGTTTTTGTAGGGGGAAAAAGGATGATTGAAGTAACAAAAATTAATGGGGTAAAGATACTGGTCAACCCACATTTGTTTGAAGTGGTGGAGGAAACACCGGATACGGTAATCACACTTACTACAGGAAGAAAAATAATTGTAAAAGAAAGTAGACAAGACATAAAAAATCTTGTAAAATTGTATAGAAAAGATATTTTTGTCGACTAATTCAAAAAATATTAAGTAAATTTGTTAAAAAGAAAAAACAAATCTACGGAAAAGTTGGGTGATAACTATGGATATAGCATCAATAATTGGTCTTATATTTGGTTTTGCTTTGATGATTTTCGGTATCCTATCGAATGGAGCATCATTAATGGATTATGTGGATCCGGCTTCTGCATTGATTACCTTCGGCGGTTCCATTTGTGGTGTTCTGGCTAGTAATAGTGTTTCAAGCTTCGTAAATGGAATAAAGTCCATTACACTTACCTTCAAGGTGCCGGTGTTCAATATTGAAGAGATGATTCGAAGCATTATTGATTTGTCAAATATAGCGCGTAAGGAAGGCTTGCTCTCTTTGGAAGAGGCTGCTGCAGAGCTGGAAGACCCATTCTTAAAGAAGGGAATTCTGCTTATCGTAGACGGTACTGACCCGGATTTGGTTCGTGCTATTTTGGAGACGGAGCTTATGATTGTTGACTCCCGGCATAGAGATGTAATCGGTTTCTGGGACTGCTGGGGAGCGTTAGGCCCTGCCTGGGGTATGATTGGTACCCTGATTGGTCTGGTAAGTATGTTAAATAATATGTCGGACCCTACTACTATTGGACCTGCGATGGCGGTAGCGTTGATTACCACCTTTTACGGTTCCT
>CAZOSU010000145.1:0-6842 GCA_964582515.1 uncultured Acetatifactor sp.
GATAGCAGCAACAAGCCCGAGAATATCGGAATCCCATTTCTGGTCTTTCAAATCTGAGTAGTTAAAAGTTCTCATTCCCTTACACTCCTTTCTTTCCCTTAAAAAGTAACATAAATTAAGGGAAAGGTCAATCTTTGAGGTAATATTCCCTTAAATGATAATTAGAAATGAGGGGAAATACTATGGGGATAGTATTCCGTAAGAATAGAAATTTATGCATAGGCTATTGACGATATAGTTCCAGCGTTCCTTTTTCCTGCTCGTGTCTGGCGATTGCCTGACGAATTAAATATAATACCTCTCCATTGATGGAGCGACCCTCATATTCTGCGAGACTCTTTAATTTCTCATGTGTTTCTGAATCAATTCGTAAACCTAAATGTTTATCCTTTTCCATAGTAATATATCCTTTCTGGACTTAATATAAGTACATTTTAAGTTTGAGGTGTGCTATTTCCTTGCAAGGTAGTACGAGAGATCACATTGGAGGATAGAATGATACATCGGGGGAAATGATTGTACTAGGTCCTTTTTTCAAGAATGAAAAAATAAGGCAGGAAACGGAAAAGCATGATAAGATTAAAAGAATGTATAGAAGATATTTAACTGAACGAGAGGATAAAATATAATGCTTGTTAATGGCTCTGAGTAGCTTTCGCAAATAGGCCCGAGAGAACTTTCCTTTTTCTCTCGGGCTTTTCCTTTACGCTTTTTTCACCGGGCGTACATATTTCCAAAACCGGCTGCAATCGTGGTAGAAGTAAAATACCCTGCCGGGTGCGGTATCCAGGCAGTAGCCGGTGGAGGCGTAATCATATTCTGCCATGGCTTTCTCAATCTTTGCTTCTACTGTACTGTTTTCTGATGCAAAATCAAAGGGGCCGTGCTCAAATACGATGTACTCCCCTTCGGGAACATCAATAAGGAGCATCTGGGGAGGTACTTCTCCGGCATAATCCGCGGGAAGTCGCACTCCGTAGCATTCCGCAAGGGGGATTCCCCAGCTGCAGATTCTACCGTCCGGCTCATTGATATAAGCCATAATCTGCCCGCTGCTACTGTCGGCGCCGTCGCCGCCCATATCGTCCAGCTTACCCTTGATGCTGTCCAGCAGGCCACAGATGGTTTCGCAGTCCTGTCCGGGAATCAGGCTTTGCTTCTGCCAAAAGTCCCAATATCCAATGCTTTCATAATTCTTAATGTGTAAAAACTTATGTGCGGGAATCGTGATAAAATAAGCTTTTACATCCGATGTTGTTTCTGACATACCATTTCCTCCTGCTTCTGCAATAGAGCAGTCGAAAGGTCTTAGTAGGGTCCGCAGTACCACGGGAACCGGCTTTTCACGATATTCTCTGGGAGTGATGCCGTAGGCTTCCTTAAAGGCACGGGTAAAGGCTTCATGGGAAGAGAAGCCGTATTGCAGGGCAATATCTAAAATTCCATTATCTGTGTCCCGAAGCTGCTTTAAGGCAAAGGCCAGCTTACGATAACGCAGATAATCCCGAAGCTTCATGCCGGAGATTTCCCTGAATTTGTGGGAAATATAGTATTCCGAATATCCCAGCTTCTGTGCCAGATAGGTTAAGGTCAATTCGTCATCATTTTGCCCCTTTATACATGCATCAATCTCATCTACGATATTCTGAATATTCTTGTGCCACTGGTACATTCTTGCTTTTCCTTTCAACGACTACGAATTTATTATAGAGAACCGGGAGCTTTCTCGCTTGATTTTAATTGCGATAGTTACTTATATTTTCCGATTTTTTCGATAATATTGCAAGCGTTGCTGCTCCTGCTTTAAGAGACCGGTTTCATAAGGCTGGGGGAGTCTTTGCAGCTGCCGCAGCCAGAAAATGCTCTGCCGCAGGGAAATGGGGCAAAGGATGCAGAAGGCCACAAAATAAAGGCCGCCGATAAGATAGACCTCTTCCAGTAAAGCAGGTAGGGGGTATTTTGTTCTAAGGTATTCGTATCCCCCAAAAAGTGGAGGGATGAGGAATAGTAGCAGGTAGAAAAATTGCTTTAGTAACTCCAAAGAGTGATTAAAGCGATATTCTGCATATAGATACTGCTCCTCGCTTAAGGAGACTCTGCCAAAGAGTCTGCGGTAGCCGGAGGGGCTGAGAGCGATAAAAAGCAGTGCCAGTATCAGGTACAGCAGTAGTATGGTTATCAGACCCGGCGACAGGGGCGCCGTAAATTCGTAGCCATATATATGATAGCTGATGATACCTCCCGGAAGGGAAAAAAGCAGGGTAATACACCATCTGACACAGGTATTTTCCCGAAGTCTTACTACAAAGGTTCTTTGCCTTAAATACCGCTCAAAGCTAAGCAGCAGAAGCACCAGGAAGGGAATGATTAAATAGTTCATGGCATGCCTCCAATCTCCGAAAGCTCCTGATAAATCATATCATTTACCCAGAATACAAAGCCCGCCTTTAATAAAAGGTATTCCTTGCCGGTGGTCTCATCCCTAAGGATTTTTGCCAGATTAATCTGGCAAAGAAGGGCGGATAACAGGGAAAAGGAAGAAATCTCTTCCATAGAAGCCCGGAGCATGTAGCCCTGGGCTTCTGTCTCCGGACTGGGCGTAAAGCATTGCAAAAACCTACGGAAACCATTTGGGTAGGTGTCGTCCGGCGGAAGAGAAGCGTATATCTGCATAATATAACGCTCATCCATAGGGGCAGTGGGTAAAAGGCGCTTATTCCACAGGGGCTTTTTCCCTGTTAAGGACAGGGCAAACAGTAGGGATAATCCATCCACAAGCCCTGCCATGGCAAGGCTAAGCAGGGCGGTCAGCTTTGTCTCCTCCGCAGTCAGCGCCATAATGGGTATGAAATACAGGTCAGTAATCCGGTAGGCTTGGTCGGAAAGGGAAATCTGTTCCTTATCCGGGAGAAGCTTATTTATTTTCAGGAGCGCTGTCATAATTTCATTGTCCAGACGTCCTTTGATATCCATAGCATCCTTTAGCTGTGGAGCCTCTCCTGCCAATGTGGTAAAGGAGACCATAAAATCTGCGGAGGAAAGGTCTGCACACCGGGCTAAGGTGCTTGTCATTTCTGCTACAGAAAACGTGCTGTTTTGGAGCAGGGAGGCCGCCTGAAGCAGGGTATTTAGCTGATTTTGCAGATCCGTCGTAGGAGCCTTGCCCAGGGAAGCGTTCTGTATCTGCATAGTCAGCTGCACAGAGAGTGTGGTAAGTGCTTCTCCCAGCTCTTCTGCCGTGGTGATACCAAGTAGGGAATACAGGGTGGTCAGCTTACCGGTGATTTCGCTTTGCCTGCTGTTTACCTGCTCCAAATCAGAGAAACCATAGGAGGCAAGGATGCCCTCCCGGGACAGGGACTGCTCCAGATTATTGCCGGAGGACTTGGCATCGATGTAGGCCTGATAAGCAGCCAGATATTCCTCATAGTCTGCATAGGCAGACCTGCTGGGAGCGCGCATTCCGGTGGAAATATCATTTTCCGCGGAGGACAGTGCCGCAAGGCAGGATTCTGTCTGCTCCAAATCCGTGCAGAGCATTTGGTGCTGCCGGATAATTCCGGAAATGGTGTCAGAGATGGTAGTGCGTATTTCGCTCAGCGTATATTCCATTTCTTCATCGTACCGGCTGGTCAGAGAGTCACTAATCTGTGTATACCGCTCCTGCAAATAAGTCAGAGGGGAATTTACCGAATTGTAAATTCCGATGTAGGAGTAGTAGGTAGAACAGCAAAGTGCTGTGCACAGAGCAAGGATTTTCAGCATACTTTTTCTTTTTCGCAGAGAATTGCTGAAAAAGTATGCCGTAGCCTGAATTGCTACGGCAAAAAGTAAAGAAGCATAGGGAAATACTCCATCCAGATATACCTTCGCACCATCCCAGGTGGTGGCAAAGGATATGAGCTGTAAAAACAGGGTCACAAGGGAGACCAGTATCACCAGTACTCCCTCGGAAAAGAGATTAAAGTTCTTCAGGTGTTTGCGCATTAGTTATACCTTCTTCTTCGGAAACCAGAGGAAAACGGATGGTGGCGGTGAAAAGGTCGGCGTCTGTGGTGACGAAAAATTCTCCGCCACAGGCCTGGGTAAAGCTTTGGACAATGGAAAGTCCCAGACCGCTGCCTTCCTTGGTGCGGGAGGCATCCGCCCGTACAAATCTCTCTATGATTTCCTGGGTGTCAAAGTTCATTTCATCCCGGGAAACATTTTTTATTTTGGCCATGGCATGACCATCCTGCTTATCCAGTGAAATATGTACACGGGAGCCGGGCAGGGAATACTGCATGGCATTTACCAGGAGATTTTGGAATACCCGGTACATTTTTTCGCCATCTGCCATGATGAATAATGGTTCCGCAGAGATTTTCAGTTTAAATTGTAAATTGCTGGCAGAAAGCTCATCATCCATATCCGCAAGGGTCTGCTTCACCAGCTTGGCAAGGTCCAGCCTGCTTTGCTCCACCGGGAGATTGCCGGTGGTAGCCTTGGACAGCTCAAATACATCCTGCACCATCTTTTTTAAGCGGTAGGCTTTGGCGCGAAGGGCCTCCACATATTCTCCTGCCGGAGGAGAGAGCTGTTCCTCGCTGAGCAGGTCCGCGTAGTTAATGATGGAGGTCAATGGCGTTTTCAAATCATGTGACACATTGGTAATCAGCTCCACACGCATGCGGTTTGCCTTATTTTCCTGCTCCACTGCCTTTTCAATTCCGCTCTCCAGCTCGCTGATGGCAAGGGCGGAGGGCGTAAGCAGTGATTTTTTGCTCAGGCGCATACCGCCGGTGGGCTGACCTAAGGCCAGCAGGTCAATTTTTTCCAGAAGGTGGTCCGTATCCTGAATAAAGCGATATAACCGGGACACCGCATTCCATTGGCATACCAGCAGCACACACAGGGCCAGAAGAATAAAGGTAAATTGTGCATTCCCCATAATACCGAAAATACTCAGAAGCAGTAATATGGAAACCGCGTTTGCCACAGTAGAAAAGGCCAGTACAAGGCATACTCTCTGCATCTTTTTCTTCCAAGGAAGGGCAGTGTTCCAGCTTAGCAGTGCGCTAATACATTTGTAGAGAATGCTGTTTTTCAGTCCTTGTACGCCCCCCATCCGTAAATCCAGCCAGACCAGATACAAAAGAATGGTTAAGGGATAGTAAAAAACAAGGCAGTCGTATATATCCATTCTGACCGCTAAGGGTGCTGAGATGAAATTCATTCGATTTTTCTGCAAGGTAAGCAGGATAAGCCCTACAAGAAGCACTTTTCCTTCCAGGGGGATACGGCTGCTAAGCTTGTGATATGCATTGGCAGCAAAAGCGAATTTCCGGCTGGAAAACAGGCAAAGCATCCCACTTAGTAAAAACAAGGCTGCGGAACTGAAAAATAGAATCAGTACTGTCCGGTAGCCGGAGGCCTTCCTCTGCATTTCTAAGAAGAATGAGTTGGAGTAATTCTCCTGCTCCCGATATCCAAGCACAAGGCGGGCGTTGGCTGCAGTATCCCACTGGGGACTGTAATCGGTCTGTGACAAGTATTCCTTGCCCGGCTGGGGACAATTATATACGTTATCAAAAAAATAGAGCTGTCCTGAAGGGCCGTCCCAGTAAATTGTTCTGCGGAATTCATCCGTTTCCAGCAGGTGTCCGTCATTTTCGGAGTAGAGGGGAGAGTCAATGTTTCCCTCCTGGGAGGTAATCAGTTTTACGTTTCCATTGTGTAGCTTCTGATATTGATATACCACCGTGTAGGAGGCGCCCTTAATATCGGAGGCAAAGCTTTGCCCGCATTCCAGCTCGTAGCGGTAGGCGCTATCGTCGGTCAGTGGATATCCCTGGTCGTCTGCGATTCCTACGCTGGAAATCATGTAATTCTGAAAGAGACCTGCCATATATTCCCGCATTTGAGTGAGATAGTAGATATCTCCGGAAATTGTTTCAGGGCCCTCCTTAACAAAGTTAATCAGTGCCTCCCTGCCAAAGATACCGGCTGCAAGCATGGTCACAAAGGAAGAGACCAGTATCAGTCTGTAGATAAATGCTTTTATTAATTTACTTTTTTTCAAATTTGTATCCAATTCCCCACACCACCTTTAAGTACTCCGGTTCTCCCGGGTTGATTTCGATTTTTTCACGGATTCTGCGAATATGCACCATTACCGTCTTTTCGCCATTATATGCCAGGGGCTCCTTCCAGACCTCCCGGTAGATTTCCTCCGCGGAGAAGATGCGTCCTGCATGTCTCATGAGAAGCTCTAAAATACGGGTTTCCGTAGAGGTTAAACGTACCGGCTCTCCATCGATGGAAAGGGTGTGCTCCGTGTAATTAAAACAGAGTCGTCCAATCTGTACCACATCCGCAGTAGGAGTATGAATGCCGCCCAGCTTCATATACCTGCGAAGCTGGCTCTTTACCCTTGCCAGCACCTCCTTGGAGCTGAAGGGCTTGCAGATATAGTCATCCGCGCCGATGGTCAGTCCCAGAATCTTATCCGTATCCTCTGTTTTGGCAGACATAATAATTACCGGGATATTTTTTGTTTCCCGGATTTTCATCAGTGCCGAGAAGCCGTCTAAATTGGGCATCATCACATCTAAAAGAATCAGGTGTATTTCTTCTTTTTCTAATATATCCAGGGCCTCATAGCCATCATGGGCGGAGAAGACAGTGTAATTTTCTCTTTCCAGATGAATCCGCAGCGTGGCGACTATATCCCTGTCATCATCTACTACAAGTATTTTTACAGTTTCCATGCTGTCCTCACTTTGTAATCTTCTTGATAAGAGTATAACAAGTTTTTTTTACAACAAAAGACTTATATTTCTTACAAGTTTTTTAAAATTTAA
>CAZOSU010000146.1:0-6816 GCA_964582515.1 uncultured Acetatifactor sp.
TTAGGAGCATTTACAAATAACTTTGCATTCTTCTCTTCCATAAAGGTGAAGTCGGTAAGGGTTGGGAATAAACCAAGTCCGCCGCCACAGGTTCCAAAGATTGCAGTAATCTGAGGAATCACACCTGAGGCAAAAGTCTGCTTTAAGTAGATTTCACCAAATGCATTTAATGCATCGGTTGCCTCCTGTAATCTAAGACCGGTGCTGTCGATAAGACCGATTACAGGTGCTCCTGTCTTCATCGCAAGGTCATAGATTTTTGCAATCTTCTTTGCATGCATTTCACCAACAGATCCGCCTAATACGGATGCATCCTGGCTGTACACATACACAAGATTGCCATCGATTACTCCATAGCCGGTTACAACACCGTCCGAAGGAGTTTCAGTCTGTTTCAGATCAAAATCGGTTGCTCTGGCAGTAACTAAAGCGCCGATTTCAACGAAACTGTTTGCATCGAGTAAAGCTTCGATTCTTTGAATCGCTTTTGAAGTAGTACTCATGTTCTTTAAGCCCTCCATTTATATTAAAAAAATAAAAACATGATAATTGGGAAAGAATTCGCAAATTTCCCCATGATTAACACTACAGTAGTATAGCACAAAAAAGTGGGCTCGCCTAGAACGAATTACATTTTTTTACAGAAAAAGTGGCAAAGATTTTTCTCCCGGCAAAAAAAGCTGTAAAATTTTATCAAGGCACCAGACAAAATCGATACCGTCAATGGACTGACTAAGGACAATCTTCTCCTGAAGATAGGGCATGCCATCCATAAAATAGGTCACCTCTCCCACCTCTGTGCCCTCTTTTACCGGTGCATGAAGTACCTCCTTAAAATCCACCTCTACCTGCCAGCTTTCCCCCTCCATGGCCAGAAGCTGTACCTTATCTTTTTCCTCCAGCTCCACCTTCACCTCCGCAACACCACCAATCTCCTCGGTCTGCCCATTCAGCACTCGTATGCTTTCCGGTAAAAGTGAGGCCACATCCACGCTCTCCGTGGACAGCTGTCTGAAATTCTCCATACCATAAGTAAAAAGCTCTTTCGCATCTGCCCATTTATAATTTTTATTATTGGGCCAGCCACAGGCAAGAAGTGCCACGCAAAAGGTTCTGCCCTCACTCTCCAAGGCTCCCACATAGCAGTAGCCGGCCTTATTGGTAAAGCCTGTTTTGCCACTGATGACACCACTCATCTGTGTACGCAGGGCATTATGATTATTACAGGTAAAACTACGCCCGTTCGCAGAAAAGCTATAACTTGCCGCCTGGGTAATGGCAAGGAAATCCTCCTTTTTCGGAGAATCCGTCACACAATAGGCCATAATCCTTGCCATATCCGCAGCCGTGGAATGATGCTCCCCATTCTCCGAGGTTGCATCCAGACCGTTGGGCGTAATAAAATATGTATCCGTACAGCCGATTTCCGCTGCCTTCTCCGTCATGGCCCTTGCAAATGCTGCCACCGCCAGCTTACTCTCCTCCGTGGTATAATCCGCCACACTTTTCTGCTCTATGCTCTCTCCCAACAGCTTTTTCCCCACATGCTCAGCAATGGCTACTGCCACATCATTGTGGGATTCCAGCATCAGACTATGCAGCAAATCCCGCAGCACATACTGCTCCCCCTGCTTCACATACAGCTTCACCTTGGGCATGGTGGATGCATAGGCGGAGATATCCACTACTTCATCCAAAGCACAGCTTTCCAGTGTAAGAATACAAGTCATAATCTTGGTTGTGCTTGCCATAGCCATGGGCGAATCCGCATTTTTGGCATACAAAACCCTCCCCGAATCCGCATCCATCAGTACTGCTGACTGGGCGTAAAGAAAGGATGGTTCTTCTCCCTCCGCAGACATGGACATCCAAAAGCCCAGTCCCAATACAAACAGAAAAATAACCATCCAAACTATTTTTTTCTTCTTTTTCATATTCATCCATTCCCATAATAATTCTTTAGATTATATGAGATGGCATATCCATTTTATTCGTAGAGCGGCACCGAATCAATATAGTCCGTCAGCTTGGAAATATGCTCCTGCCGCAGCAATAAAAAGCCTCGGATACAGGCTGCCGTACCATAACCGCCTTCCAGTGCGCCCTTGGCATCTCCCGTTCCCGGATATCGAGCAAAAAACTGCTCAAATAACGGTCCATACACTCCTTCGAAATACGCCAGACGCTCCAGTGCTGCACTCTGCTCAAATTCCTCCTTAGACAGCCCGGACAATCTTTCCTTGAACGCCTCCCGGAAGGTTTCATTGGTCATAGCATAGGCAAAGGAGAGAACCGCCGGATTGTCCGTATCCATATCCAGAAGGCCATAGGTCTTGTAATTGTCTTCTTTAATGGTATTGGTTCTGGCATCACTGCTTCCACTGACACCGCCAAATTCCATATCATAGAACACAAAACGCCACTTGCCGTCTGCGTAGGTTCCCTCTTCGGTATCCCCAATGGTCTTCCACATAGACCAGTTCTTGCCCGGCCAGTCCCACTTGTTATTAATCCAGCTCTGCACCGCAAAGTAGTCCATCAGCGACTCCATGTCCACCAGCGCAGAAAGCTCCGCAAAATCCCCATCCTCCTTAGCATCCTCGTGGGTATCAAAAAACTCCAAAAGCTCCCGGTAGTAATAGCTCTCGTCCTCTTCCCCCTCCGGCAAATCACCTTCGTCCAGCTTATATCCCAGCTCCAGACTCTCCGCATCCCCCTTATAAAGCACAACTTCATCGGAATTCACACCATGTACATCCTCAAAGTATTCCCCGGTGTAATCCTCCTGCAGCACATACAGCCCAAAATATTCTCCGTTTACATATACCACACAAGGACGGGAATGCTGGGTATCACAGGCAGTTGCATCCAAAAGACTCTGCCAGTAGGTATCATTGAACTTGGAAAGAAAGGCACAGTTACCCCCACCTCGAAGCACCAGCGTCTTGTAGCTGTCCATCACCTCTCCTTCATCATTTACATAATCCTCACCAAACACCGCATAACGGAAACGCTTGTCCCCATACTCCTCTCTGGCATAAAGGCGGAACCCCTTCTGTACATCGGAGCGGGAATAATTTCCCTGTATACGGATGCCACAGTTTTGATTTAAAACCTCCCGCACACCTTCTGCAGTACACTCCAGCATACTGATGCGTACTTCCTTTTCCCAATCTCTGCCCTTTTGCTTATAGTTAGCATCCAGGGAACGGGCCGTCTCTCCATCCTTTATCTTCTGCCCCTGCAGCTGATAAATATTCTTAGCAATTTCAAACTTCTTACCCTTTACATAGATGCCGGTCTCATAGTCAAACAAATCATCATAATCCACTGCAATATTTATTACTGCAAGGGGCATTCCCGCCGCCTCACAGCTTTCCCTTATTCCCTGAATATGCTCCTCAATACTGCCAATATAATAAACTGCTGATATTTCCTCGGACACATCTCCATCCACACCTGCAATCCGCAGATAGGTACACTTATCCACTGCCGTGTCTTCGGGTGCTTCCAGATAGGTAGAAAATCCATTTCCTTCCACCTGGTTGTAGCTTCCCGCAAATAAAATCGGGTTCACTGCCGCAATCACATTCGCTTCTCCCCGTCTGTCCGTGATGGCGATTCCATCCTCATACTTCATGGCAGTATCACTGGTGACCGGATTGCTGCCATCCACCGTGTAATATACCTCTTCATAAGCAGATTCTATGGTAAGCTCAAAGGCCTCCTCATAAAATCCGCTTCCCTGAGAAAGAACAAAGCTTCCCATCTCCACAGAACCCTCTATACTTGCCTTTACCGCTTCCTCATAAGACTCCTGCTGCTTTACCGGTGCATCCTCCTGCACCACAGATTCTACCTGCGCTTCCTGCACACTCCCTGCATCCACCGCCAGAGATTCTTCCGGCGTCTGCTGCCCGCAACCGGTACACAAAATCAGCAAACCTGCTAGCATTAAGGATTGTTTCAAATACTTTTTCATAGTCAATTCTCCAATGCCCATTCCGTTTTTAACATTGTATAACAGACTAGAAACACAAAAAACCTATACTATTTCAGCAATATTCCCTATTTTTTTTACATTCATAGCCTTTCTCCTTCGAATACTTATGTTTTTCCACTCGCTGTCAGAGGAAAATTGCTCTAAAATCACAAAAAATTTGTAGGGACCCTATTTTCCAGCAAAAACAGGGTCTCCACAAAATTTCTGATGTAGCAGAGCAATTTAGGTTGGATTCTGCCAGCCATTTTCCCCTCTTGACCGCCTTCTTAGGGTCTAGGTAAAATTTTTACTTTTACGGAGCCAATATTCTCGCAACCATTACACAGTTATGAGAAATAATAGTCAATCATCGCCTCTACCATATCCATGTCCAAGGGATTATCCATTGTTTCAAAAGAAGTTATTAGGTTTATTGTGGGAATGATTCCATGAGAAGTGTATATCTGAAGTTTAGAATGTGTCTTTGCACGATAATCCGGATTATCCATCATACCAAAATGCTCGTAATAAAATATCTTTCCCGTCACAGGATGCAAAATTGTAAAATCAGGATATACCACCACTGCCCCTAACTGCAGTGCACATTCATACCGAAAGGGAATTCCCTTTGTATGCAACAATGTCGCAATCAGTGACTCTGATTTTGATCTGACCCTGAGTCCAAATGACGTTTTGTGAACTAATCTCTCCGGTGCTATCGGATTCCTATCATACGGAGCGTTCATCCATTCTATGTACCTCTCCGATTCCGGCAAAAAGTAAGGTGCAAGAATTTCCTGATAATCCTTTGAAGTTAATAACTGTTGTGAAGTTGGTTCAGATGAATTGTGATGTCTGAGATAGAAGTCAACCGCACGCAACTCCTGCTGCGATTCTTCTAATTGAAGTGTTAAATATTTTTTTACTGCCAATTGCTGGGCAAGTACGCGATTTTTCTTCGGAATGTAGGTTTTATTTTTCCCATCACTCCGATACCATTTACATTGACTGCCGTTATGTGCGCAGATAATCTTCCCATCCGGAAGCTGTGCTATCTGCTCCTTTAAGGAATGAATCTGCGCCTCCAACCGTTTCCGTTCCGCAAGGATTCTGTCCTGTAGCATGAGTCTACCTCCTACATTTGATGAGATAATTCTACTACACTCGCCTCACATTTTCAAGCTATTTTTCTAATCATCTAGCGTATTTAATTGTAATAATGCTTCATACTCCCGAAGATACGCTCCCCGCTTCATCTCATCCGTCGCTGCATACTCCTGATGCCTTGAAAATATCTCTATGGCATCTTCCAGTGGAATCCATTTAGGCTCCAGCCCTGCTTCCCTCTCCCGCTCCGTCAGCTTCCTCGCAGTCTCTCCCTGCACCTCACAGATAAAATAATGACTAACAAAGAACCACTCCTCCAAACGTTCCTCCCCTTCCAATCCACCGCCGGGGATAAAGTACTGGTCCGTATTCCTTTCGTAGGTCAGCAGAAGCTTCCCCTCCGAAAGCACAATTCCACGGCATGCCACGCGAGTTTTCGTCTGCACTTCAAAACGATTTTCCCCTAGAATTTCTATTGTTTTCATGTATGAATCCCTACTCCTTATTTCTTTATCCTTACATAAAATTTATCTTCGTCCTCATACTTTATGTAACCACCATTATTTAGCATTACATGCAATGAAGCCGGATTATCTTTATTTACCCGCAAATAAATCTCCTCTTCCGGAATAATCTCTCTGGCAATCTGCAAGGTTTGTCTAAGTCCTTCCTTTCCGTAGCCTTTTCCACGAAATTCCTTTTTAATAAAATACCCTATATGTCCCGCACCGGTCCGCAAGGATTCGCAAAGATAGTGGCGTATACGAAACTGCCCAATTATTACTTCATCGTTCCAGAGAAATAAGAACGTCTCCGGCACATATCCATCCGGCAAATTCTCTCCGTTTTGAAAAGCAATCATTTCTCGCAAAGCTTTATTCTCAAAATCCTCCCGGGAAATACCGTGATAGGAATTGGTCAAGCCGTTCTCGTCCACCGGCATGTCACGGACAAATAAATACTCCTTTTCTATATCCTCAAAATTAGCTTCTTTTAAGTACAACATACACCTTTTCTCCATCTAAAAACATATGCACTATATAACCTCCACCAGCCTCTTACAAAGCATTATCAGGTCATAACGAATCCCTTCCCTGCTTCGCCAGCCCCTGTTACTCCACTCATCCTGAGAGACATCATCCCCTCCATATATCAAGGCACCGTAGTCAAAACCTCGAAACTGGGAAACGGCAATACATCCTGCCTGTTCCATCTCTACAATCTTTGCACCTTCTTTCTTTCTCTGTGCAATTCTGTCACTGGTTTCGCGGAACATCGCATCCGTTGTCCAGGTCAGTCCCCGGATATAGGAAATGGAGTTATCATCCATGTACTGCACAATTTTCTGTGTAACCTTAGGATTGGTATAAATATATCTTGATGGTTCGATATAATGATACGAAAACCCTTCATCCCTGATGGCTCCATCTACCACAAGAATCTGTCCTACTTCGATATTCTTATCCAGTACTCCCCCACCGCCGCAAAACATCACCTTAGTAATCCCCATGGCATGAAATAGGTCCAGATTTCCTCCACAGGCCGGACATCCTACCGCTCCAAGAGTAATCAATACATCTGCGTCTGCAAAACGATATATGTATACCGGATTCTCTCCTCCGATGGTTTTTTCCAGGGTTATCTTTCCATCAGCGATTAACTTATTCATAACTTCCGGAAAAAAAGTAATCACCAGCTTATTGGTATCAAAAGCCTTATCCACAAAG
>CAZOSU010000147.1:0-6800 GCA_964582515.1 uncultured Acetatifactor sp.
AGTGGTGAGTCCAGTATTACATATTCAGATATGCAGCTGGGTACTCAGCTTACCAAGGACTACGCGGAGCTGATTACCTCCAGATACGTAGTGGAGCAGGTTATTGAGAACTTCCAGCTTGATACCACTTATGGTGCTTTTGTAAAGAAGATTAATGTAAATACGCCTTCCGATACCCGTATCATTGATATCACCATGACGGACGAGGACCCGGTGCTGGCAAAGCAGATGGTGGACGAGCTTCGTTCCATCGCAGCGAAGCGTATCGAGGAAGTAATGGATGTTAATGCAGTTAATCTGGTTGACGAGGGTTATGTTGCTACCGAGCCATCCGACCCGAGTATTCTTAAGTGGACAGCTATCGGTATCTTACTGGGTGGTTTCATGGCAGCAGCAGTGGTATTGATTCGTTTCTTATTAGATGATACCATCAAGTCTTCTGAGGATATCGAGAGATATCTGAAGCTGAGCACTCTGGCTCTCATTCCTATCGCAGTGGAGGAAGAGGACAAGAGCAGTAGCAGAAAGCATCGCTCTCATCACAAGAAGAGTGACTCCGAGGCCCACAAGGCAGCCATTGAAGCCGTTCTTGCAGAGAACGAGGATGAAGAGAATGAAGAGGCGTAAATCATGCAGAAGATAGATCTTAGAAAAAAGGAATTAGACTACAGAACCAGAGAAGCCTACAAGAACCTTCGTACCAATGTAGAGCTCTCCGGAGACAATATTAAGACCATAGCAATCACCAGCTGTACCCCTAACGAAGGAAAGAGTAGTATCTCCTATGAGCTTGCCTCTTCTTTTGCGCAGGCTGGCAAGAAGGTGCTTTTAATCGACGCGGACCTTCGTAAATCCGTACTTATCCAGAGACATCACAAGGGTAAGGTGCGTCTGGGACTGGTACATTATCTGGTAGGTAAGTATCCACTGGATGAGGTGGTTTGTGAAACAGACAACAAGAACCTGTTTATGACCTTCGCAGGTCCTGTACCACCCAACCCGGCAGAGCTTCTGGGGAACAAAAGATTCGCAGATATGCTGGAGAAGACCAGAGAAGAGTACGACCTGGTTATCATCGATACTCCTCCTCTGGGAAGCGTAATCGACAGTGCTATCGTAGCGAAGCAGTGTGATGGCTCCATCCTTGTGATTGCCAATGCGGAAATCAGTTATCGTTTCGCGCAGAAGGTAAAGGATCAGCTGGACAAGACCGGTTGCCGTATCCTTGGCTGTGTACTGAACAAGGTAAACATGACCAAGTCCGGCAAGTATGGTTACTATGGACGTTACTATGGCAAGTACTATGGTAAGTACTATGGCCAGTATTATGGAAATTACTAAGTTGTAATGTGGCTCTTTGTGGGTTGTGAATAGGCTCCGTGCTGCTATGGAAACATATATACGGTAGGCGTCATCACTGGTGTACCTAGAAACAAAGATACAAACAGCGGTTAGTAAGGCTAAAGAAAGACAATAGATAATCTATGAATAATGACGATTTAGAATACGACTATTACGAGGATATCCCCAGTCCGGCAACTCTGGAAAAGAAAAAGCGTCGTAGGCGCAGGGTTATAATACAGGTGGTATCGTGGGCGCTGATTGTGGTGCTGGCGATTGTGGTGATTGGCGTGGGTATAGCCATTTATATGGTGAACCGCGGCGGAAGGTCTCTGCAGCAGAAGACGGAGGGTAATGCCCCCACCTTCGAAATGGAGGATGTGTCGGATGAGGCAGATTCGCAGGTACAGACCACAGAGGTTTCCAAGCCCATAGAATGGCAGCCTGACTGGATACAGTATGGGGATACCATTTATGATTACAATGAAAATATCATGACCTTCCTCTTTATGGGAATCGATAAAGCAGGAGAGGTAGAGCTGACCGATAAGAAGGCGGACGGCGGACAGTCCGATGCCATGTTCCTGGTGGTAGTGAATCCGGATACGGAGCAGATAGATATGATTGGTATCAACAGAGATACCATGGTGGATGTGGTCTGCTATGGCTACGAGGTAAACGGCGAGCCCATGATTATCGAGGCGCAGCTGACCACCCAGCACGGTTTTGGTGACGGGGGTGCACTTAGTGCACAGTACACCATGGATGCAGTGTCCAACCTGTTCTATGACCTGCCGATTACGGGATATGTGTCCATCGGATACGATGCCATCGCGAAGATTAACGATGCTATCGGTGGGGTGGATGTGGTATGTCTGGAGGATTTGACCTACTACAATACAAAATGGACAGAAGGTGCAGAGCTTCATTTAGAGGGAGAAGATGCACTGATGTATGTTCGCCAGCGTGATTGTAGCGTTTTCGAAAGTGCTCGTGGCAGACTGGCCCGTCAGAAGCAGTATTTGAACGCCTTTATCAGTAAGGTAATAGTGGCTACAAAGCAGGATATCACCGTACCATTGAATCTGTACCAGAAGGTCAGCGAGTACATGACCACGGACATTACTGCGGATCAGGTGGTGTATTTGACCAGTCAGGTACTCAATTATGACTTTGGCGAAATCTACACCTTAGAGGGTGAAACCGTACAGGGAGAGCGCTTTGAAGAGTTCTATCCGGACTATGGCAAGCTGAAGGAATTGATGCTGCAGGTGTTCTATACTCCTGTGGAAGTAAACCAGTAGTTTATGGTATTAGAGGGCGCAAGTCCTTTAATATAGATATCACATACATTTTAAGAAAGGAGGAGATAACCAATGAAAAAGAGAATTCTTGCTTTTGTTGCTGCTGCAACATTAGTAATGGGTATGACTATGAGCGTTGCTGCTGCTGGAAGCTCTTCTAGCGCAAGCGTTGTAGTTTCCAATCCTACTGCTTCTACCGGTACTCAGACCTTTGACAGCGCTACCGTTGCTGAGTTCGCTCAGACCACTACTGTAACCACTACCGTAGCTGGTGCAAAGATTGAGGCTGCTTCTATGGCTACCACTCAGGCAGCTGTAGCAGAAGCAAACAAGATTTACGGTGATAGCACCTTCGTTGCATCTGTAGTTGAATTAACCGTTCCTGCCGGAACCGGTGCTGCAGAGTTCACCCTTGGCTGCCCTAACGTTTGGAAGGGTCAGACCGTTACCATCTTACATCAGTTAAGCAATGGTACTTGGGAGAGAATCACCCCTAGCGTAGTTGGTAACAACTATGTAACCTTTACCCTCACCTCTTACTCTCCAGTTGCTATCGTTATCGATGCAACTGCTGCACCTAAGACCGGTGATCCTATGACCGCTATCGCAGTTATGGGTATGGTAAGCTTAGCTGGCGCTGGCTTATTAAAGAAGAAAAATTAATCGTAGATTAGTTTTGATTCTCATCCCTGGGGTCGTAAGACCCCGGGGGTCCATGATAGGCTTGCCCAGCAAGCCATTAAACCTGCAGGTTTAATACAAGATATGTATACGAAACAAAAATAATTTTACATCTCCAGTATGTGGTATCACGCTAGGGGGCCGCAAGGCTCCCCTAGTTATGTAAGGAGATGAGAATAAAAACATACGGTGCAAAATTGCCTCTGGGAGGCTTACTTTTTGCGAAGTGTGCTTTTGCCATATAAATTTATGAAAATAGTCCTTTACAAGCGAGAGTAACCTTTTTTCATGAATTTGTATGGCCAAAATAGTTACAAAAACCATTTACTAGGAATATAACAGACACCCAGATGCTCAAAATCCTAAAAAGTGACAGGACGAGGGGCACCCGGGTCTGTAGAAATAAAGTTGCTTAAGGAAGAGAGTTATGGAGATACAGAATCAGAAGAAGGGAAAATTACATATCGAGCATTGGCAAATCGTTTCTTTTTATCTGATGATTTATGATGTGCTGGCTGTGAGCGGTGCCCATTTTCTGGCACTGTGGTTCCGGTTTGATTGCAAATATAATGCGATTCCGGCGGAGTATATGGCAGTATATTGTAGATTCATTCCCATCTATGCTGTCCTTTGTATCATCGTTTTTAAATTATTACATTTGTATAACAGTATCTGGCGATTTGCCAGCTATTCGGAGCTGACACGTATTACGGCAGCAACGGCGATTACCTCCATTTTCAATATCCTGGGCTCTACGCTGATGTGTAGTGCCATGGAGGAAACCAGCTTTCAGAGAATGCCGTTTTCCTATTACTTCTTTGGAACTATCGTGCAGTTTGTACTGATTCTGGGGATTCGTTTTGTCTATCGTTTTATCCTGCTTCTCAGAGGCAGACGTAAGACGGATGCAGAGGGGAAGTATGGCAACAGAGTGATGCTTATCGGTGCAGGGAATGCAGGACAGCTAATCCTTCGAGATATCAAGGCATCCCAGGAAACCAACGACAAGGTATGCTGTATCATCGATGACAATCCCAACAAGTGGAACCGTTCTATCGACGGTATTCCGGTAGTGGGTGGCCGTGAGGATATCTTAACTAACGTAGAAAAATATAAGATTGAGAAAATATATATCGCTATCCCCAGTGCGAAGCCGGAGGATAGAAGAGACATCCTGAATATCTGTAAGGAGACGGGATGTGAGCTAAAGAATCTCCCGGGTGTGTACCAGTTTGTAAACGGGGATGTAAGAGTCAGCTCCATGAAGGAAGTCTTGGTGGAGGATCTCTTAGGCAGAGAAGCTATCAAGGTAAATATGGAGGAAATCTACTCTTTTATCGCAGGGAAGGTCATCTTAGTTACCGGTGGCGGAGGCTCCATTGGTAGCGAGCTTTGCAGACAGATTGCGAAGCAGAAGCCGAAGCATCTGATTATCTTTGAAATCTATGAGAACAACGCTTACGATATCGAGAATGAGCTTCGTAAGAAATACCCGGATCTGAACCTGACGGTGCTTATCGGTTCGGTAAGAGATACGGGCAGAGTGAACAGTATCTTCGCGGAATACAAGCCGGAGGTGGTGTACCATGCTGCGGCGCATAAGCATGTACCTCTGATGGAGGGCAGTGCCTGTGAAGCGATTAAGAATAATACCATTGGTACTTATAAGACAGCCTATGCAGCTATGATGAATGGCTGTCAGAGATTCGTGCTGATTAGTACGGATAAGGCGGTGAACCCTACCAATATCATGGGTGCCAGCAAGCGTCTGTGCGAGATGGTGATTCAGACCTTCGATAGAATGGTGAAGGAGAAGAGAATCCATGAGATGCCGGTATTCCGTGCACACTCTCAGGGAGAAGAGCTTCGCACTATGACGCAAAGCGAAGCTGCACATATCAAGACGGAATTCGTGGCAGTGCGATTCGGCAATGTACTGGGAAGTAACGGTTCTGTAGTACCCCTGTTTAAGAAGCAGATAACGGCAGGTGGACCTGTGACGGTGACCCACCCGGATATCATAAGATACTTTATGACCATACCGGAGGCTGTAAGTCTGGTGCTTCAGGCAGGTGTATATGCCAAGGGCGGAGAGATATTCGTCCTGGATATGGGTGAGCCGGTGAAGATAGATACTTTGGCTAGGAACCTTATCAAGCTGTCCGGATATAAGCCGGATGTGGATATCAAGATAGAGTATACCGGACTTCGTCCCGGCGAGAAGCTTTTTGAGGAGAAGCTGATGGCGGAAGAGGATATGGGTAAGACGGAGAATCAGCTGATTCATATCGGTAAGCCCATCGAGTTTGATACGGATCAATTCTTAGAGGATATGGATAGCCTCTTGAGAGCAAGCTATGCGGAGTGCAAGGATATACGCACGTTGGTGGCGAAGATTGTGCCTACCTATCATCCGGAGAAGAAGGCAGAATGAAAAGATATGACGATGATGTGAGGAAAATCATGGCATTTAGTGATGAATTGACGTTTGAGGCATTTGAGAAAACAGTATATCTTTCTTCTCCCACGATGCATGGAGAAGAGCTTCAATATATGACCGAGGCCTATGAGACCAATTGGATGTCTACCGTGGGTAAGAACATCAATGAAGTGGAAAGAATCGTTTGTGAGAAGATAGGTTGCAAGTATTCTGTGGCGCTTTCTGCGGGAACAGCAGCACTTCATTTGGCGGTGAAATTGGCTGGTATTAAGCGTGGGGACAAGGTGTTTTGTTCCGATGTGACTTTCTGTGCTACTTTAAATCCAGTGGTATATGAGGGAGCAGAAACGGTATTTGTCGATAGTGAGAGAGAGACTTGGAATATGGATCCAGTGGCTTTGGAGAAGGCTTTTGAATTGTACCCAGATGTAAAACATGTGGTATTAGTGCATTTATATGGTACACCCGCAAAGCTGGATGAAATCTGTGCTATCTGTGAGAAACATGGTGCAGTGCTTATTGAGGATGCTGCTGAATCCATGGGAGCAACCTACAAGGGCAGACAGACGGGTACATTTGGTACTTATAATGTGGTGTCCTTTAATGGTAATAAGATTATCACCGGTTCTTCAGGTGGCATGCTTCTGACCGACGACTTAGATGCTGCAAATAAGGCACGTAAGTGGTCTACCCAGGCTAGGGAGGATGCACCTTGGTACCAGCATGAAGAGGTAGGCTATAACTACCGCATGAGTAATGTAATTGCTGGAGTTGTGAGAGGACAGTTACCACATCTGGAGGAGCATATCGCGCAGAAAAAGGCTATATATATGCGATATAAAGAAGCGTTTAAGGACTTGCCTGTAACCATGAATCCTTATGATGAGGAGAATACGGAACCCAACTTCTGGTTGTCGTGCTTGCTTATCAACGAAGAGGCAATGTGTAAACAGGTGCGTAGCGACAGTGAAGCACTCTATATCAAGGAGAAGGGCAAGTCCTGTCCTACAGAAATCCTTGAGGCTTTGTCAAGG
>CAZOSU010000148.1:0-6783 GCA_964582515.1 uncultured Acetatifactor sp.
AAATCATTGTGCGCAGATGATTTGGAAATGATTGAAAAGTATTCAAATATGGTGTACCGCATGGCCTTTTCCATGGTGAAGAATAAAGAAGATGCAGAGGACATTCATCAGGATGTGTTTATGAAATATCTGAGGAAAAAGCCTGCTTTTGAAGGTGAAGAGCATGAAAGAGCCTGGTTTTTGCGAGTGACCATCAATCAGTGCAAAAATTTCTGGAAATCTGCCTGGGTTCAGAAAGTTATCGGTCTGACAGAAAAGGATGCTTTTATGGAGACGGAGGATATTCACGACGAGCTGATTGATACGGTGAAGAGACTTCCGCAGAAATATAGAGCGGTGATTCATTTATTTTACTATGAGGAGTTGTGCATTGAGGAGATTTCCAGGGTTCTTGGAGAGAAGCCCTCTACGGTACGGACACATTTGACCAGAGCACGTAGGAAATTAAAGGAATTATTAGAGGAGGAGAAGGATGTTTGAGGATAGTAAATTTAAAGAGTCCTATAAAAAAGCATATGATGCACTGACTCCTGACAAAGGAAAGGTGGCGCAATGGGAGGCGACTGCCTGTGGGAATAAGAAAAAAAATGAGGGGGTGAGCCTTAGACCGGCGATAGCAATACTTACGGTATTTGTTTTGGTGACTGCGACTTCCACATCGGCACTGGCTGCATTGGGAGATGTTGCCTATAAAAAAATTGCAGAAATTGCCCCGGGACTTGCGGATTATATTCTTCCTGTACAACTGGCGGACACGAAAAAAAGCATTACGATGCAGGTAGAAGCTATGCTGGTGGAGGGAAAGGAAGCAGAGCTTATCGTTTCCTTTGCTGATGAAGAAGGGAGTACAAAGGATTATATTGCGGGAAAAGTAGATATGTATGATAGCTATCATCTAAAAAGCTATGGAACGGAAAGTAATGTGGGAGGCTGTACATTCCTAGAGTATGATGCAGATTCGGGCAAGGCTTATTTTAATGTGTGTGTCTCTGCGGAGGAAGAGTTTGCCGGGGACAGAGTAAAATTTAATGTAAATCAGCTTCTTGTGGAAAGCAAAGAATACGAAAGGGCTTTGGAGATGGATTTGCTGATAGTGAATCCTGATTTGAAGGAATGTATTTTAAGCGGAAAAGGAGGAGGAGAGGAAGCTTGGGATGCGTTGAAAGGATATACTTATAAAACTGAGGAAAGCTTCCCGCGATTTGCGGGCAGAGTGATGGATGTGGCAGTGCTTAATGATAGTTTAAAGGACACCATTCAGGTGACCGGCGTGGGTTATAGTGACGGAATTCTACGAGTACAGATATGCAGGGGAACATATGAGGATGCAGACAGGCATGGGCAGATTTTCATTCGTAAGGAGGATGGAGAATATAGATACAGTGATGCTTCTGTGAGCTGGCAGGAGGAGTTTGGAGGTGATAAAATTTTGTTTGACGAGCAATGGTTTTTGATGGAGGAAGAGGAGATAGAGGATTTGCAGTTATTTGGAAGTTTTTATGAGACCGGGCAAGCTGTGAAGGGAAACTGGAGTGTAACAGTGGAATTGAAAAAACAATAATGTAATGCTGCGTGTTCCTAGGTATATAGTACTAAATAATTTTCTAAAAACAAATGCTTTTGTTTGACTACTTCCCGGTAAAGTGGTAAAATTATGTAAAAGTTCTTGATAAAAATAAGGATTTTTCTTAATACCAAGGAGGGCGGGCAGATGATTAAAAAACTACGATTGATGAGAATTAAGGAGAGACTGACAACAAGCTCAATCATTACCATTGGGATGGCGTCATTAGCAGCTGTGATAGCTACCATTGTGCTGATTTATATGTCAAGTCAGTATAATCATGTATTGACGTATTACGCATTTCCACAGGGTGAGATTGGTTTGGCCATGACGGAGCTGGCAGACGTGCGGAGTGCTACTCGTGGTGCTATCGGTTACGAAGAGCAGAAATATATTGAACAGATGATTGCACAGCATGATGAGTCAGTGGAGTTGTTGAAGGAATACATGGTTCCCATTGAAGCATCCATCGTTACAGATATTGGACAGCAGTCCTATGATGCCATTGATGCGGCACTTGCCATATATTTAGAAGTTGATGCTAGAGTTCTTAAGCTGGGTGCAACGGAGGATGTGGAGCTTAGCATGCAGGCACAGGAGCTTGCTTTTACAGAATTGGCTCCGGCATATGAGGCTGTATATGATGGATTTCAGTCCTTTATGGATGCCAATATTTCTTTGGGAGATGAGACACAAAAGAAATTGAATACGCTTCAGGCGATTTTAATTCTCCTCATTATTATTATTGTTGTAGCGGCTTGTATTGTAGCAATTAAAATCGGAAATATTGTGGCAAACGATATTGCAAATCCATTGCAGGAGCTGGGAAACCGAATGGATGCATTTGCAAAAGGTGACATTCTTTCTCCTTTCCCGGAGTATTCCTATGATGATGAAGTGGGTGATATGCTAAAGGCAGTATCTGCGACGACTGCGAAGCTATCCTTGATTTTCGCTGATTTGGAGCAGCTTTTAGGTGATATGGCAAATGGTGACTTCAATATTACAACCTCCTGTGAAGAAGAGTATGTAGGTGACTATCAGGGTCTTTTGGACGCTATCCGTCGTATGAACCGTCAGATGGATAGCACCTTAAAGGATGTAAGAGAGGCATCAGAGATGGTTAACTCCGGTGCTACTAATCTTGCAGAGGCAGCGCAGGCACTGGCAGAGGGAGCTACGGACCAGGCAGCATCTGTACAGGAAATGCAGGCGACCATCAGTGAGATTACAAGCTCCTTAGAGCATACGGTGAAGGAAGTAAATGCATCGTATGAGGAGTCCGAGCGTGTGGCAGGAGAAGCAGAAAAGAGCCGTAATGAAATGGCTGTGATGACGGAAGCAATGGGAAGAATCAGTGAAACCTCCCTTAAGATTGGTAACGTTATTTCAGAAATTGAAGATATTGCAAGCCAGACGAATCTGCTTTCTTTAAATGCTTCCATCGAGGCTGCAAGAGCCGGTGAGGCAGGACGAGGCTTTGCGGTAGTAGCAGATCAGATTCGTAATTTGGCGGAGCAGAGTGCAAAATCTGCTGTTAATACCAGAGAATTAATTGAAGGATCCATTCGAGAGGTGGAGATTGGTTCAGAGGCTGCCGCCAGAACGGCGGAAGTACTTGGAAAAGTGGTGGAAGATATTCATGCCATTGCCCAGAGCGCAAGGAACTTAAGTATGAGTACGGAGCTACAGGCAGAGTCCATGGAACAGGCAGAAGCCGGTGTAAACAGAATTTCCGAAATCGTGGAAGCAAACTCTGCTACTGCGGAAGAGACTTCTGCTACCAGTGAGGAATTGTCTGCACAGGCAAGTTCTATGGATGAGTTAGTAGGACAGTTTAAATTAAGAGAATAAATAATGTGTGAAGAAAGGCTCTCTGGGAGAGTCTTTCTTTTTGAACTTTTTATGATATACTCATTTATGAGTAGTATTTGGAGGAACAAATCATGGAAAAAACAAATGTAATGCGCGTATTAGACCAGAAAAAGGTATCCTATAAAAGCTATACCTACAGTGATGCTATCAGTGGAATCGAGGTTGCGGAAGTCTTGGGAGAGAACCCGGAGCAGGTGTTCAAGACCCTTGTAACTGTGGGCGCCAGCAAGAAGTACTATGTGTACATGGTGCCGGTATGTAAGGAATTGGACCTTAAGAAAGTAGCCAAGGCAGTGGGGGAGAAGAGCATCCAGATGATTAAGGCAAAGGAGCTTCTGCCCCTGACCGGATATATCCATGGCGGCTGCTCGCCCATCGGGATGAAGAAGCTTTTTACTACTACAGTGGATGATAGTGCGGAGAATTTTGAGACAATTATTTTTTCCGCAGGAAAGATAGGGTATCAGGTAGAGGTGGCACTTTCTGATTTACAGAAGGTGATACCGGTGAAGACCGGGGATGTTTGTGAGGAGAGTACCCGGATATAAGCTGTAGAAGGAGCTTTTATGAAGGCAAATAGTATGTGTATTTCTTGCTTGTTGTCAAAGCAGGAGAAGATGATAAGAACATTTTCAGATGAAGAGAAAAAGTCACAATATATGAATAGGGTACTCAAGATATTATATGAGTATGGGCAAACAGAATCGGCGCCATGGCTGGCAGAGCAAATCAACTTACTATGTGATGAATTCTGGGGAAAGCTTGAGGATTACACATCGGCGAAGGAGATGTATAATCAGTTGCTTTTGGGAAAGGAAGCAGAGCTGGAAACGAAGATTCATGTATCCGAGGATTGTATAAAAGAATGTATTAAGTATGTCTGTGCAGCAAATTACATAGATTTTTCGGCAGTGGAAAATGTGAATGAGCAGACCTTTGAGAAACTGATTGAGAAGGCAGGCGATACAGCGATTTCGGAGGGAGAGTATCAACATTTTTGTAAGGATTTACAAGTGGCAAAGAAGCTGGTTTATCTGACCGATAATTGCGGAGAAATCGTATTGGACAAGATATTTATAAAGTTTTTAAAAGAGCGTTATCCCAGCTTACAGATAACAGTTATTGTTCGGGGGAAAGATGTAATCAATGATGCAACCATGGAGGATGCTGTAGAAATAGGACTTACGGAGCTTGTGCCCTGTATTGGAAACGGTAATGGGGTACCGGGTAGCGTGGTTAAGCGGTTTAGTGAAGAGGCGAGAGGGGTTCTTCTGGACGCAGATGTAATTATTTCCAAAGGACAGGGGAACTTTGAGAGCCTGTATGGAGAAGGTTTGAACCCTTACTATATGTTTTTGTGTAAATGTGAATTGTTTGTACGCAGATTTGGACTTAAGCAGTATGAGTCTGTGTTTGTGAGAGAAGAGAGGATTAGAACAGATGCAGGTTTTTCATGTAGTAACTGAACGTCCCATGCAGGCAGGACAGCAGATTATATTTGATGAAAATCATCATAGTGGTGTGTATCATAGAGTTTATGAGAAATTAGATATTGTAAATAAAATTTATGCAAATCCGGAAAAGTATGAGGGGGAAGACTTAGAACATCATACCGCAGTGGCCTTACGTGAGCTTGCTTTAGAAGAAATCCGGAAGGAGAAATATCCGGAGTATCCGTCCAGAATGAGTTGTCTGTATGTGTCAAAAACATTGGAGGAAGCGGATAATTGGGGAAAGTTTTTTGCAGAGATAGGTCGTCCTACCTATCATATTGTGAAGCTGGAGGTGCAGGGAAACTGCTTTATTGGTGATGCCACGAAATGCTTTAAAGGAACTTCCGATAAGCAGGAGAATCTGCGCTTGGCAGAGCTTTATTGGGAAAATTCGGCTGAGAGTGTGGAGCGGCCGCCTATATATGAAATGCTGGTGGATGGCTGTATTACGGTGATGGAAATCGTGAAAGAAATTAATGCCAATTTATAGAGGAGAGTAAGCTATGCTTCATACAGGAAAATTGAGAAATATGACTGCAATTTATCTTATCCGTGGAGATAAGATGCTTCTTTTGTATCGTCAGGGGTCAAAGGTGGTTTCTGATGCATGGATTGGTGCGGCGGGAGGTCATTTTGAGGAATGTGAAGTAAATAATCCCAAAGCATGTGTGCTTAGAGAGCTGAAAGAGGAGCTGGGAATCACAGAGGACATGCTTTGTGATTTGAAGCTTAGATATATTGTGCTGCGTGGGGCAAAGGATGAGATACGCCAGAACTATTATTTCTTCGCAGAGCTTAAGGAAGAAGTGGGCGCGCTATCCTCCAATGAGGGCGTGCTTAAATGGTTTTCCTTTGAGGAGCTGCCAGGGATAAAGATGCCGCTTTCCACGCAGGGTGCGATAGAACATTATCTGCGAGAGGGACGGTATAATGATAAGGTCTACGCAGGTGTTGCGGATGGCGAAAAAGTTGTGTTTTTGGAAGTGGTGGAGTTTTAAAGGAATACCAGGATGAAGTAAACCACTTGAATTTTACGGAGGAAAAAGAAATGGCGAAATTGTCTGCAGACGCAGAAAAGATTATGATTGAAAGATTTGGAAAAGACAGTATTATTGCATTAGCGACAACAGTAGATAATAGGCCTTATGTGCGTAGTGTAAATTCGTTTTATGATAATGGCTCATTCTATGTACTTACTTATGGGCGGTCAAATAAAATGAAGCAAATTCAGCAAAATCCCTTTGTTGCAATTGCAGGTGATTGGTTTACAGCTAATGGTACAGGCATTAGCTTAGGCTATTTTGGCAAAAAAGAAAACAAAGAAGTCGCAGATAAAATGAAGGTTGCTTTTTCTGAGTGGATAAATAATGGTCATAATAATTTTGAAGATGAAAATACATGTATTCTTCGAATCGAACTTACCGATGGGGTATTATTATCACATGGAACAAGATATAACATAGATTTTACTAAGTAGTGGTATGAAGTTTAGGCTTGCGGAGAGATTGAAAGCACGCACGAATTTGAATTTTGGGCATATACAGAATTATTTTCTTAAAATGCCCAAAATCAGGCTCCTTTTTATGAATTTTTGCGGGAAATGATGGGACTTTGGGCATATGTGGAAAAAATCAATTCAAATGCCCAAAATATAAGGAAAATCTGGGCATTCGGGGTCAATTATTTCACATATGCCCAAAGGGATATATTTATCACTCTGTTTTGAGATAAAAACGGTGGATTTTGGGCAGTACGCTTGATTTTTCTTATATATGCCCAATATGTGTGCAAGCAGCCGACAAGCAAAATTTAACTCCAGCATGGCTCATTGCAACGCGCAAACTTTCAGTT
>CAZOSU010000149.1:0-6728 GCA_964582515.1 uncultured Acetatifactor sp.
GTGTCTCCACCGCCGCATCGTATTCTGCCTGCGCCTGCCCAATATCCTGCTCCTTCTGGGCAATATCCTCTTCAAGCACACCGATACCGGCAAGAATATTGATAATCTCTGCATTCAAATCATCCATCTGCTCCGCCAGCACGTCCAGCTCACCCTCGTAGCCTTCCATCTGGTCATTGATATCACTGAGATGATTCTGATTTTCCTCTATCTCTTCCTTTTTGTCGTTAATTTTATCCTTAATGCCGGAAATGGTGGTAGCGTGCACCGTCAGGCTGCTTCCCAAAAGCGACAAAATCAATATGCAATTTACTAATTTAAAACAAATTCTTCTCATAGTACTAATGATACCATAAAGCAGCTGCAAAAAAAAGTAGCTGCCACAAGAAATGTGGCAGCCAAATATTAACAATTACGCATAAGTTCACAGCGCTCCCCTCGTCCGCACATGCCTGAAAGTTTTCATGCGAGCATGAACTTTCAAGCATTGTGCTGACGTGTGAACTATAACTCACAGTTATTTACGGTTCTTGGGAATGGAAGCACGTCACGGATATTGCCCATACCGGTAAGATACATAACGCATCTCTCAAAGCCAAGACCAAAGCCTGCATGACGAACGGAGCCATACTTGCGCAGGTCAAGGTAGAAGTCGTAGTCTTCCTTATTCAGACCAAGCTCCTCCATTCTCTGCTCTAATACCTCCAGCTTGTCCTCTCTCTGGCTTCCACCGATGATTTCGCCGATACCCGGTACCAGACAGTCCATGGCAGCAACGGTCTTGCCGTCCTCGTTCAGCTTCATGTAGAATGCCTTGATTTCCTTCGGATAATCGGTTACGAATACCGGACGCTTGAATTCCTGCTCGGTTAAGAATCTCTCATGCTCGGTCTGTAAATCACAGCCCCAGAATACCTTATAATCGAATTCATCATTGTGCTTCTCTAAGATTTCGATTGCCTCGGTGTAGGTTACGTGACCAAAATCAGAATTTACTACGTGATTCAGTCTCTCAATCAGCCCCTTGTCCACAAACTGGTTGAAGAAATTCATCTCCTCCGGAGCGTTCTCCAGTACATAACGGATGACGTACTTTAACATGCTCTCCGCTAAAATCATATCATCGGTAAGGTCCGCAAACGCCATCTCCGGCTCAATCATCCAGAACTCTGCCGCATGTCTGGTAGTGTTGGAGTTCTCTGCACGGAAGGTAGGCCCGAAGGTATATACGTTCTTAAATGCAAATGCATAGGTTTCTACGTTCAGCTGACCGGACACGGTGAGATTGGTAGCCTTTCCAAAGAAGTCCTGACTGTAATCTACACTGCCGTCCTCGTTCTTGGGAAGGTTCGCTAAATCCATGGTGGTTACCTGGAACATCTCTCCTGCACCCTCACAGTCACTTCCGGTGATGATAGGGGTATGCACATATACAAAGCCTCTCTCCATGAAGAAGGTGTGGATTGCATATGCAATCAGGGAACGTACACGGAACACTGCCTGGAAGGTATTGGTTCTGGGACGTAAATGAGAAATGGTTCTCAAATATTCAAAGGTGTGACGCTTCTTCTGCAAAGGATAATCCGCAGTAGAAGGTCCCTCCACCATAATCTCTGCTGCCTGCATTTCAAAGGGCTGCTTTGCCTGAGGGGTTTCCACGATGGTACCCTTGATAATTAACGCTGCACCTACATTAATCTTGCAGATTTCTCCGAAGTTTGCCAGCTGATCACCATATACTACCTGCAGTGGCTCAAAGAAAGTACCGTCATTGATAACCAAGAAGCCGAAATTCTTAGAATCACGGTTATTTCGAACCCAACCTCCTACAGTAATTTCTTTTCCCACATACTCTGCGGGGCTTCTGAACAGGTCTTTAATGTCTGTTAAATCCAGCATTTCCTTTTCCTCCTTTTAAAATCTTTATTCTGCAATTACAGCGTTATCTTTTAAAAACTGTAATACATTTTCATACATAAGAAACTCACGAAAGTTCTCCTTGGGCTCATCTCCAAGGAACTCCTCTACAGTGGCATAACCTGCAGTGGTTGCATACGTCTGCAGCTGTTCATCCAACTCTGCATCCGTCACGGCCAGTCCCTCTGCATTGGCAATCGCCTGGAACACCATTCCCTGCTTTGCAGAGTTTTCAGCATTCTCACTTACATAGGTAGCAAGGTCTGTCTGATAAAAATACAACAGATAAGTGTCTGCATCCACCCCGTACTGTGCGGCTACGCTCTCAATACTTCTGGTCATCTGGTCAGAATACTTCTGAACCATGGTCTCTGGTACCTCCTTGAAGGTGGCCCCGTCAACAACTGCCTCTACCAGTGCATTTTCAATCTCTATATCACGATAATAGTTGGCACTCTCCATCAGATAATCGTTGGCATACTGATTTAATTCTGCCACAGTGGTATAATCAGCCACGCCAAAGCCTGCAACCACCTCATCGCTATATTCTGCCGCAGTAGGCATGATATAATTCACGGTTACGGTAAACACAACTGCCTGTCCCGCCAAATCGGTTGCACCATAGCTCTCAGGGAAGGTCAGGTCAAGGTCCACGGTCTCTCCGGGCTTCACACCCACAAGACCATCTTCAAAGCCGTCAATGTAGCTGTTTGAACCAAGTGTCAGACTCTGTCCTGAAGCAGTACCACCATCAAAGGCTACGCCGTCCTTCTTACCTACATAATCAATATTTACGGTATCACCATCCTCTGCCGCACGGTCATATACTGCACCGTTCTCTGCGGTCACATAATTGTTGTAAATATACGCAACAAACTCCGCCTGTTCTGTTTCGGATACCGTAGCTGCTGCCACATTTACTTCCACACTCTTATATTCCCCAAGCGTTACATACTTTTCAACCTTCATATCCTTCAAAACCGTGGTATCAGAGCTGCCACAGCCCACCAGCATCAGTGTCATGGCTCCTGCCAACAACGAAAATAATCTTTTTTTCATAATATCCTCCATTTTTCAACTGCAAATATACATGTGATAATACCACAAAATCTATATTTTAACAAGGTTTTTAGCAAATTGAGTTGCTTAAAACCAAAAAGAATGTTAGAATATTACCAGTTTATTTTAGGAGGTATGCACGTGACAACTGGTCAAATTGTACTTTTGGTTATTTTAGTCGTATTAATTGCCGTCGTTGTTGCTCTTTATTTCTTAGGAAAGAAAGCACAGAAGAAACAGGCAGAGCAGCAGGAAATGCTCAATGCAAACAAGCAGACGGTTTCCATGCTGATTATTGATAAGAAGCGCATGAAAATCAAAGATTCCGGACTTCCGCAGATGGTTATCGACCAGACTCCCAAGCTTATGAGAGGCTCTAAGATGCCCATTATCAAAGCCAAAATCGGTCCTCAGATTATGTCTCTTATCTGCGACGAGAAAATCTTCGATTCCGTTCCTGTAAAGAAGGAAGTAAAGGCGGTTGTAAGCGGTATCTACGTATTGGACGTAAAAGGCTTACACGGCAAGAAGGAAGCAGCACCGGCCAAGCCAAAGAGTAAGTTCAAGCAGCTTATCGAAAAGGCGCAGGAAAAAGCAGGCGCTAAACCAATTAAATAAAATGCTAAAACCGGCTTACACAGCCGGTTTTATTTTTATGGTTATTTTACTTTTACTCATCTCTTTCTCATCCACTTCCAGAGAATACTCCACTTCAATCCGAATCATATCCTGCCACTCGGTAATAAATATGGATTTCGTATTTACCCCCATGGGTATTTCGCCATAGGGACTGCTATAGCTTGTCATTATGGTCTTTCCCTGCTCAAATACCATGCGAGAGCTTATCAGACCACTCTTTACCAGCTCCACATAGCCCGGCTTATACTTGATGCGGTTATGCACCGTTTTATCAAAGCCTTCCAGCTCCTCCTCGTAGATGAGATATCGGCTCTCACCCTTCTCAAAGTACTGCCCCACAGAGGTGGTACGGATGGTTCCCGTATCCCCGTCTCCGTTATCGTGGTGCCCCAGTACGATGACCTTTACATCCTTTGTCATTTCTAATAATCCTCTATATTCACTGTCTTTGCGGACAAAATACCATACTTAATAATGGAATTTGCAAATACCTTAAATTTATCCGCCATATCACTTACATAAAAGCGATACTGATTCTCTCCCAAGGTAGGAGCCTTATCATTTAAAAGTCCCTTTTCTCCCAGAAGCTCCTTTAACTCAATCGCCGTCTCGTACGCCGGATTTACCAGTGTCACCTCCGGTCCCATAATGCGCCCCAGAGCCTTGCGAATCAAAGGATAATGGGTGCATCCCAGAATCAAGGTATCAATATCCAAATCAATCAGCTCCGTCAGATATCTTCTGGCAATCTCATCCGTCACCGGATCCTCCCAAAGGCCCTCCTCAATCAGGGGCACAAACAGGGGACAGGCCTTTCCGTAGACGATATTCTCCTCCTGATTTTCCTTTATGTATTTGGTGTAAATCTGGCTGCCGATGGTAGCCGCTGTGGCAATCACACCGATTTTTCCATTTTGGGTGGCATTTAGAGCCGCCTTGGTGCCCGGCTTCACCACACCGATAATGGGGATATCTATCTCCTTTTCCAGCTCCTCTAAGGCGTAGGCGCTGGCCGTATTGCAGGCAACCACGATGGCCTTTACATCATGGGTCTGCAAAAAACGCACAATCTGTCTGGAAAATCTGGTCACCGTCTCCCTGGATTTCGAGCCATAGGGAGTACGGGCGGTGTCACCAAAGTATATAATTTTTTCATTAGGGATTTGTCGCATAATCTCCCGAACCACGGTCAGTCCGCCGATGCCGGAATCAAATACACCGATGGGTGCGTATTTATCCACAACTGCCATTCCTATTCCCAACCTTTTCCATATATTGCTGAATCAGCTCCACTAATTTAAAGCGGACCTGCACCTCTTCCTCATTTATCAGCTTCATAAGCTCATAAGGAAGCTCTTCACTGTCGCATTCTAACACTTCCGCCGCATCTTGTACAGTACCGTATTCATCCACAATCTGTACGGCCTCCTTGGGAAGGGCAATCTGGGGATACCAGATACTCCACCAGCCAAGTGCAGCAAGCAAACAACAAATACCACGTTTCATCTTCATTCCTCCGTTTCCATGTAAGGAGTATGGACATAAAACGCATGCTTTAATCAATTTTATCTTTTTTCCTTTTCCAGACGAATCTGCTTGATAATGGTCTTTTCCTGATTGTCGATATGTAGCCTTGCCGCCTCACTGGCCGTCTGCTTATCCTTCTTCAAAATACTCTCGTAGATTATACGATGCTCCTCCACCAGACTCGCATGCTGGCTCACATCCTTGATGTATTCAAAACGATAACGATACATCTGCTCTGACAGGGTATTTACCAGCTGCACCAGACGCTGGTTGCCGGTAGCATGCACAATGATATCGTGAAGTGCCACATCCGCCTGGGCGATTTTCTTCACATCGCCGCTCTCTACTGCCTCTTCAAAATTGTCACAGGCACTTTTTAAAGCCTCCAGCTCTTCCTCACTAATTCTCTCACAGGCAAGCTCCACACACAGCGCATCCACTGCGCGGCGCACCTCCAGCACGTCGGACATACTCTTCTCCGTAATCTGGGCTACCTCCGCACCCCTGCGGGGAATCATGGTCACCAGCCCCTCCAGCTCCAGCTTACGGATAGCCTCGCGGATGGGGGTTCTGCTGACACCCAGCTTATTTGCCAGATGAATCTCCATCAGCCTCTCGCCCGGCTTAAGCTCCCCTGTTAAAATTGCCTGGCGGAGTGTGTTAAATACCACATCTCTCAGCGGTAAAAACTCATTCATTTGTATCTGAAAATCACTTCCCATGGATTCCTCCCTCTGCAAAGCCGGTGACAAAAAGCTGCTTTGCAAGTCCCTTCTCCTGCACTACAAGAAGAGCCTTCTGCGCCTTTTCCTCCGAATCAAACACACCAAATACGGTAGGGCCGCTACCACTCATCAGACTTCCCATTGCACCATTTTCATTCAATGTCTGCTTTATGGACTGAATTATCGGATGTGCCTTCACGGTTACTGCCTCCAGTACATTTTCCAGCCTTTCTGCAATCCCCGGTAAATCCTGTTCTTTTAATGCCTCAATCATACCGTCAATATCCGGATGATGCTTCACGCCCTCATTATCAATATGCTCATAAACAAACTTCGTAGATACATTGATATCCGGCTTTGCCACCACCAGATAAGCACCGGGAGGCGCCGGAAGTCTGGTCAGTACTTCTCCAATTCCCTCTGCCAGCGCTGTGCCTCCCATAATACAATATGGCACATCTGCTCCAACCTTGACACCAAGCTGCCTTAAATCTTCTTCACTGTCCCCCAGCTCAAAAAGCTCATTAAGCCCGATAAAGGTAGCTGCTGCATCCGTACTTCCTCCGGCCATACCGGCTGCGATGGGAATATGCTTCTCTAAATGAATATGTACCCCTTCCGTAATTCCATGCTTTTCAAGCATCAGTCTGGCGGCTTTATATATCAGATTGTTCTCATCCGTGGGAAGCTCTCCGTTATCGGTACTCACCGTTATCCCCGATGGTCTTTTTTCCAGCTTCAGCACATCAAAAAGTCCCACGGTCTGCATAATCATCCGCACCTCATGATAACCGTTCTCCAGCCTTCTCACCACATCCAGCCCCAGATTAATCTTGGCATAAGCCTTTCTCTCACAGCTAT
>CAZOSU010000150.1:0-6620 GCA_964582515.1 uncultured Acetatifactor sp.
CATCCACAAGGGAGGAGCTTGGCCCGGGAGAACATTACTATTCGAAGGATGCCACAGGTCTTATTCCTATCAGTAAGTGGAGAATATCATGGAAGAATGCGCAGTGTATCCATACACATACTTATCCAAATGATAATTATGGAGGGTTTGATATTGGTAATCAGGTGTGTCTTACCGATTATAGCTCCGGCTGGTTAGCGACGTGCGCTAACTGTAATGAAGAGATACAACACTTAGTATATGCGAGAGAAAGTACGGTCAGTGGAATTACTTTTATTCCGGCGGATGCTTATTATGTGTACCTATGTCCGTTCTGTAACAACATGGAGCAGGGAGTACAGTATTCCCACCGCTGCTTCAGCTACGTATCAAAGAATTGCTACCGTGTGCAGTACGTAGCAAATTATCCAGCCGATGCTCCTAATACAAAGGGTTACATGTCGGCGACGTATCACATGGTTGATAATGCTAGTGAATATGAGGGGAAACCAGCCAGTGAGTCAGGGTATACAGATACCCATTTGAGGAAAAATACTTACTCTGCGGAAGGTTATGTGTTTACCGGATGGAATACAGCCATTGATGGAAGTGGTACTTCCTATGTGGATGAAGAGGCTATCAATTTGTGTCCGGATGTAGATGATACAGTATACGTTTTATTCGCCCAATGGGAGCGAAAGGAATCCACCCTCATCCTCAACGAAAACGGCGGAACCTACGAGGGCTACACCGCTCCCATCACCCAGGACTACGGCTCCACCTGGGAATTCGAGGAAAGTAAGGTAACTCCCCCGGAGGGACCCACCGTAACCTTTGACCATAATGGCGGAAGTGGCACAGCCAGCATCCGGTCCACGAAAGCTTATAAGAGCTTTGGTATCTCCACACCCACCTATGGTCAGCTTATTGACAATATCTATACCTTCCTGGGTGACAGTACCACGGATATCATCACCTTATACTATAAGCAGAACAGTATTACCCTCCCTGCCAGCACCCGCAGCGGTTACTCTTTTGCAGGCTGGTACTTGGATAAAGACTGTACAAAGCCGGTGGGAGTGGCAGGTGATGAATATATGCCATCTGCAGATATCACTCTGTACGCCCTGTGGGCAGACTTGGTACTTACCAGCGTGGATGATTATGAGTCCAATGATGGGAAGGGAGCAGTAGACCTGAGCTGGACGCAGGCAGATGGAAAAGACAAGGTATATCAGATATACCAGTATTCGGAGCTGGAGGATACGCCGAAGCAGGTGGGCTCTGCCACCGACAGTGGTACGGAGGATGGCGTGAACAAGACCTTTGCCTTTAGTGGGGATACCTCCAAAACCTATACGGTACCGGTCAGCGGTTATTATACGCTGACGCTGGAGGGCGCCCAGGGCGGAAACTACACCGATACCGCCACCGGAACCACCTATACCGGTGGTCTGGGCGGACGTACCACAGCCAGTATCTATTTAGAGAAGGGCGAAATCCTCACCTACACTATCGGTGGACAAAGCGGCTACAACGGCGGAGGGAAGGCTTCTAAGTATGGTAATGGTGGTGGCTACAGTATAGTTACCTCCAACTTAAAGGGCGAGCTTCTTATTGCCGGCGGCGGTGGCGGTGCATCCGGTTCATATGATGGACAGCCCGGTGGAGCCTCCACCAGTCTGATTACCGGAAGGGATGGGGAGGACGGAGCTGCCGGAGGAGGTGGCGGTGCCCGGGGCGGAAGCGCAGTAAGCGAAAGCATAGAGCCCCATGTACATGCCGGGAATCCCATTACCGGAGGCGGCTGCTATACCGTACCTGTGTATGGACATGCGGCTCATACGGATGTAAAGAGCTATTATGGCAGCTGTTATACAGATGCTTATAACAAGCCCTGTGAAACGGTTCATTATTGCATACATGGTATCAGAGATGGTCTATGGAGCTGTAGCGTAAATAACTGCGGATACACTGTTGATGGAAAGATTTGCGGTTATTCCTGGGTAAACTGCTTGGGAGAGTGGGTAATGTGCGGAGGAGAAGATTATTATGACGCTTTGTGTAGTGTCTGCGGAGCAACGGGCGCACATCAAAACTTCGGCGGTTGTCTGCAAGCTTGCGGTGGAACAGGCCACATCTGTGACGGTATCACCGGTTATACCTGTTCCCTTCAGGACTCCGGAATCGTTACAAAGTGGGAGCTGGGGTGCGGTTATCCCGACTATATTTCCGAAGAAGAAGAACAGGATTTTTATAAAAATTTCTCTGCAACCATCGGATTTGGAGCAAATAAAAATGCAGCCTCCTTTTCCCAGTATGAATACGATGATGCATCGGAGCCTTTGCACCATGGCTATTACGTTAGTAACAGTGCCAACAATGATGGTGGAACACTGGCCATCACCACCCAGACCATCGATGTAAGCTCCATGACGGCAATCAGCTTTGATATTGATACCATCAATCCGGCACATATGCTTTCCTATGGCACGAATGGAGCAGGAACAAGAGGAAGAAAATATGCACACAAAAACCTGCTTCTTACCATTACGGATACAGATACGGGTACAGTCCTGGTTAACCAGTACATCCTGCAGTATTCCGCCACCCTTGGCATTGCGGAGCTTAAGCTGGACAATACCAGGACGACAACCTCAACTACCGATGAATATGTCATTGAGCATGTACAGGATGATTACTACATCATAGGAAAAAGAAGCAATGGGGAAACCTGGGACCATTTCCTGTTAACCTTCCGGATGACAGTTCCCGAAGAGGTGAAGAATATCAGGATAAGTATTTCAGCAGAATATTATCCAAGCAGTGCAGCCGGTCTCACCCAGATGCTCGTTCTGAAAGATTTTAATGCATTTTATCTGGATTACAGCCAGACCGGGGATAGTACAAAAACCGGTATAAAAATGGCCTACGGCGGCAGCAATTATGTGAACGAGACCTATTGTCGCAGCTATGACTCACAAAGCGGAAAAGCAACCGGTAATGGTTCCTTCTCCATCAAATCAGAAGGCGGGGGATACGTGGAGGCAACCATGCTGAATGATGTGGCTGCCACCGACCAGGCAGCACCGGATAGCGTGGATAAAGAGAGCATTGTGAAAAACGGCGTCAGTAAAACCCGGTATAAAGTTACCTTTGACCAACCGGCAGACCATGGAACGGCTTATTACCATTACGTGAAGAGCTATGATGCCTCTACAGGGGAGGAGTCCCTGACCTCCAATACCACAGTGAATACACTGACTTCGGGAGTGGCCGGGTATTATTACCTTTATAATACTTCCCCATCCACCAGCGTAACGGCAGCTGCCTCATATGTGACCACGGAGAGTATCACTGTGACTGTACCGGCGGCAGGTACCACCAAGTACCTCCACATAGCCGCAGCGGATAAAGCCGGAAACTTAAGCTCCACCATCCATATCACCATAAAGTCTCCGGAGCTGGAAGAGGATGTGGTGTATGAACCGGAGCCCAATACAGAGCAGATAGAAATCATCATGGGTGACGGTGTGGCAACCGGGCCGGACAGCAGGACGTATTACGTAAGAAGTGACGGAGAGGCAGTTATCGGGCTTTCGGCGTATGCTTATCTGACCGATGACGGCTCCAGAGCGGCGGTCCAGGTGGATACCGTCAGATTCAATGTATGTAATGCTGCCTTTGGCATTTATGAATGGGCAGAATCCATCATTCCTTATGCACCCGATGGAAATACCACCTATTACGGTAATGATGAGCTTCAGACGAATGCATCCGCCCAGGACAGAATGCAGCTTTATGGAGTGGAAGCAAAGAGATACGGCGCAGACGCAGTGGACGTATTCCACAGATACACAATACCGGGTACCTACAGTGGACAGACCCTTGTAGTGTATCCGGGAGCGTATACCACCTATCAGCATAAGCTGTACGCCTCAGATGATACAGCTGACCGGAGCAACTATATTAACCTGATTTGTGACGGAGTGGCGCCGGTGATTAGCGGACTGGAGGCCATTGCGGATTTGGACGTACTGAATATGACGGAGGAGGAGAAGACCTTCACCGTTACTGCGACGGATGATTTAAGCGGTCTGCAGGATTTCACCATTACTTTAAAGAATCAGGATTGTGCAATAACGAGAATCTACCGGGATGAGGACGATGGGGTAAAAGATGGTGTGATTACCATTGTGGTGCCCAGGTTTGTGGAAGGAAGTGTGGATGGTATTGAGTTTTGCGGGGATTTTACGCTGACGGGATTGGCGGTGGACAATGTAGGAAATGAGAGAAATGTAGAGAGTGGTTCTGCTGCGGCCATGCTGACGGCAGATTTAAAAAGAATACTTTCTCCTCATGAGCCGGTATTTAAGCAAGGGGAAAGTGGTGTTTTATCCATTATTACACAGGGCTATGTGGAACGTGTAGAGGTAGTATTTCCGGCAGAGCTTGAGCTGGATACCACGTACTTGTATAGTAATGATTTGCAACAGCTTCATATGGAGCAGCTGGAATTTATGATACCGCTGGATTTCCCGGAGGGGGATTATCAGGTGATTGTTACCGGATATAAAACAGGGACAGCTCTGGAGCAAAGGCCGGTAATACTACCATTTTCTGTGAGGGGGAGTGTACTGGATGAGCTACGAACCAGATTGCGTTAGGGAGAGGATTTGTCAAAGTGTGTTCAGAGGATGCTGGGTGGGAATATTTGCTGTGGCGTGTGTTGTGATATTGCTTATATATTTACAAAAAAGGGATGCGGAGCTGAAGGTGAATATGAGCCCGTGGGGCTTTGGGGGACTTCTGGTGCTTGGTATGGGAGGGGGCTGTGTTATGTTTTTGCGTGAAGCAGGGACTCTTTCGGACCATGTAAAATGGGTTCTGATGCTGGTATATCTCATCCTGTGCAGCATCACAGACTGGTATATGCAGCAGGTTTATGATAAGGTCCAGCTGTATGTGTGTGTCATCCTGGCGATTATAGCCCTTTGTAATAATGTATCGCCTGCCATGGGATGGGAGCTGATAGTCTTTAGCATGGTGCAGGGGCTTGGATTCAGGCGTATGTATGGGGATGGGGATGTGATGGGATTTCTCATATGTGCATTGTCACTGGTGGAAAAGGGGATTTTTGTCTGGCTGCTCCATATGGGGATTACCTATATTGTTCTGGGGATTGTGCAGGGTGCAAGGGGCAATATCAACCGGCAGGGGAATCTGAAAGTGCCGGTGCCCCTATTCCCCTATATGGCTTTTGCATATATATTTGTTTGTTAAGCCCAGGTACACGCACTCAATATAGCAGCCATTAATTATTCGAAACACTAGTGTTGTGCCGAAGTTTTGAGTGTGGTATGATTTAACTGTTCAGAGAGATGGGTCTCTCTTAGAAGGGTTAAGGCTTGCGGAAAGAGGTGTAGCATGGTTTCTATCAGCTTGTGCATGATTGTGAAAAATGAAGAGGCAATCCTTAGACGGTGTCTGGATTCGGTGGCAGATTTGGTGGATGAGATTATCATCGCAGATACAGGTTCCACGGACAACACAAAGGCCATTGCAGCAGAGTATACGGATAAAATATACGATTTTGCATGGATAAATGACTTTAGTGCTGCACGGAATTTTGCCTTTTCTAAGGCGAGTATGGAATACATTTATTCCGCAGATGCGGATGAGGTGCTGGACGAGGAGAACCGACACCGTTTTAAGGTGCTGAAGGAAACTCTCATTCCGGAGATTGAAATCGTGCAGATGAAATACGGTAATCAGATGCAGTTTGGTACGGTTTATAATTTTGATGAGGAGTATCGTCCCAAGCTGTTTAAGCGTGTGAGAGAATTTCGCTGGATAGAGCCCATTCATGAGACCATTCAGACGGACCCGGTGGTGTATGACAGTGATATCGTTATTACACATATGCCTACAGGCTCACATGGAAGTCGGGATCTTGCAGCCTTCCGCAGACAGCTTGAAAAGGGCGGGGGGCTTTCCAGAAGGCTTCGTGAGATGTATGCCAGAGAGCTTCTGATGGTTGGTGAGGAGCAGGATTTGCTCTCTGCGGAGGATTACTTTGCAGGACTGTGCTGTGAAGAGGGAATTAGTGGGGATGAATGCAGGGAATGCTACAGTGTTTTGTGCAGGATTTCCCTGATAAAGGGGGATGCTGCCATGCTGATGAAATATGCTATGAAGGCAGTGCTTTCCGAGGGCTGCAGTGAGGTGTGTTTAGAGCTGGGACGCTTTTATGAGCAGGCGGGAGATTTTGATGAGGCATGTATATGGTATTATAATGCTGCTTTTGAAACCCTCCCGGTACTGGTGAAGGATGCCGGAGATGGTGCACCGCTACAGGGGCTTATAAGAATTTATGAGCAGCTTGGGTTTGCAGAGCAGGCAGAGAGCTATCGACAGGAGCTTTTGACGCGTGTAGAGGCGTAAGTGGAATGATATATTTGCAAAATAGGAGCAAAATGCTATAATAAGTACTTAATTAACGCAGAAAGGTATGGAAGTACAATGAAGTGGGAAGAAAATGTGCGTAAGGTGATTCCTTATGTTCCGGGTGAGCAGCCCAATAGAGAGAAAATGATTAAGCTAAATACCAATGAGTGTCCTTATCCTCCTGCACCGGCAGT
>CAZOSU010000151.1:0-6609 GCA_964582515.1 uncultured Acetatifactor sp.
ATGGTAATGTAAATCCTGCTGCCTGCATTCCCTCAATAAAATCCCGCTCTGTCAGATTAAGCTTTATGTCCTCCAATGCTTCCGAAACTGTCTCCCTGCCTCGGGCTACCATCTGGTATGCATGAAGCAGAATTCCTTGTTCTATTCCCTGTTCTATTCCCTGTTCTATTCCCTGTTCTATTCCTTCTTCCACTCCAAGCTCTCTTCCCTTTTCACGTTCCTCTTCCAGCATCATTTGAATAGCATAGCACATATCCACTTCCTCCTCACTCGCATTTTCTTCCCAAAACCTATCCAGCTCCTTTAAATTTGTATGTACACGCATTACCTCATAAGCATCTTTAGATACCGTTTTGTAAGCCTCGTTTCCCAGCAAAAGCTTACGCATCCCCTCAGGTGCCTTCGTTTGCTTCATAAAGTCAAATACCAGCTTCAAATCCGTCCTAAAAACGTCCGTATCGCCGAATTCCCGCACGTTTACCAGATGCATGTGATAATTATTCACATAAGGCCGTAAAGGCTCCGGAATCGCCTCTAAATTCACCATACTCTGTAATTCTTCAGGGCCATCCCAATGTTCTCCCCAGAAAAGCACCAGCGTCACACATGGATGCAATCTGTCACTTCTCTGAAACTGATTCAGATACTCCGCACCGGTTGCATCTTTCCTCTTCCGATGGCTTTTCTCAATTTCCGAGATTTGTCTGCCATACTCACCGGTCTCATATTCCATTACACGAAATGGCATCGTATAACACACATTTTCCTGGTTTTCCACTCCCAAAACCGCATATCCGACGTCCTTCTCATACTTCCGGATTACATCCCGATAACGACTCTTTTTCTTCCCGCCGGAAGATACTACGAGCTTCGTATCCTCTCCCTTCAGCTTCTCTGCTGCAAGTACCTCTTCTCCTCCAAATAACACTCCGTTAAATAAATCCGCATAGCGCGAATTATCTGATAGATATGCATAATCCACCAAATCCTTTTCCATATTCATCCTTCCCGCAGGCCAGCCCTGCTCTATTTTCTTGTGAAATATGCAGGATTCCCTGACACACGGCAGAATCGCCATTGATAAGTCGTAGAATGCAGCCTCGCTGCAAGATTGGCTCCCAGATTTTCACTTAACTATAATATACTACCGGATACACCGCTTGTCAACTACCCTTTTAGGCATCTAAGAAATGTGGCAGGGCACCCTTACCCTACCACAATCACCTCCTCCGCCATGGCAATGGTAGACTGCCTATGGGCTATCATGATGGTTGTTCTTCCCTTACATACCCTGTCCAGAAGGCTCTTGAGGAACATAGCTAATTAACCTCCGCCTGGACTTCAGGCTTCCCTATTCCCTGTCCCAGGTCGCTCCGGTTCCCGCAATTTTATGCCCATCAATATAGTCAAAAAAAAACGCTTCAAAGCAGGTAGCCTTGAAGCGTTTCATACGCAATATAAAGTTTAGATGAAGAAATACTTAAGCACAAACAGTACTGCAAGTACATACATTAATGGGGTAATCTTCTTCGCCTTGCCACAAGCAAGATTGATAACTACGTAAGAGATAACACCAACTGCGATACCTTCTGAAATGCTGTACATTAAAGGCATAGCGATTAAGCAAAGGTATGCGGGAATAGCTTCCGTTAAATCCTTGAAATCGATATCCAGTACAGCAGTAACCATCAGGAAGCCAACATAGATAAGAGCCGGAGCGGTTGCAAAGCCCGGGATGGAAGTAAATACTGGTGCAAGGATAATAGACACTAAGAATAATAAACCGGTAGTAACTGCGGTCAAACCGGTTCTGCCACCCTCTGCAACACCTGCTGAGCTCTCTACGAAGGTAGTGGTGGTAGAGGTACCAAGCACTGCACCGGCGGAGGTAGCGATGGCATCTGCAAGTAATACCTCACGGATACGAGGTAACTTGCCATCCTTGTCAAGCATGTCTGCCTTATTGGCAACACCGATTACAGTTCCCAGAGTGTCAAACACGTCTACAAATAAGAATGCAAAAATAATAATAATGAAATCGGTAATTCTGATTGCGCTAAAATCTGCCTTAAAGCACTGTCCGAAGGTCTGTCCGATTGCACCTAAAGAGAAAGAAGACCAGGATGGAATCAATGAATAGAAGCCCGCATCAGGATTCACGGAATAAATACCGGTTAACTCACAAATAATACCAAGAACATATGTAACAATGATACCGATTAAGATAGCTCCTTTAACATTCTTAGCACTTAAGATAACAATTACAAATAAACCGATTAAAGCAAGTAATGCACAGATACCGGTAGTGGAGAAATTCTCCTTGAAGTTTAATACGGTAACTAAGGTAGAATCGCTGTTTACAACTAAATAAGCACCCTGTAAACCGATAAATGCTACGAATAAGCCGATACCTACGGAAACACCCTTCTTCAGCTGCAGAGGAATTGCATTAAAGATTGCTTCACGTACATTGGTAAGCGATAATACGATGAAGATAACACCTTCTACAAATACAGCAAGTAATGCAATCTGCCATGAATACCCCATGGAGCCGCATACTGTATATGCAAAATATGCGTTAAGTCCAAGACCCGGGGCCAGTGCAAACGGATAATTTGCCAGAAATGCCATCGCTATGGTACCGATAAACGCAGCAATTGCAGTTGCCATGAGAACTGCATTTCTGTCCATGCCGGATGCAGATAAGATGTTGGGGTTAACAGCGAGGATGTATGCCATGGTCATAAATGTAGTAATACCGGCAAGCACCTCTGTCTTTACGTTGGTTTTGTTCTCTTTGAGTTTGAACAATTTTTCTAACATTTCAAAGTCCATCCCTTCTTAGAATATTAATTACCTACAACAAATTAATTATATAAAAAAGACATAGAAAAATCTATGCCTTTTTTAGAAAATTTTAACCAAATCTTAATATTTTATAATACTTTGCTCAGGAACTCTTTCAATCTGGGCAGCTGAGGATTATCAAAAATCTGCTCCGGTGTTCCGGTCTCTGCCAGCACACCCTCATTCATGAAAAATACCCTGTCAGAAACTTCCTTTGCAAAGCCCATTTCGTGGGTAACAATGATGCTGGTCATACCGGTATGCATGAGTCCCTTGATAACGGACAGAACCTCACCTACCATCTCCGGGTCAAGTGCAGAAGTAGGCTCATCAAAAAGCAGTACCTCCGGCTCCATGGCAAGGGCTCTGACAATAGCAAGACGCTGTTTCTGCCCACCGGACAGAGAATTCGGATACGCAGATGCCTTTTCCAAAAGTCCTACCCTGTCAAGGAGCTTCATGGCAAGCTCATGGGCCTCTTCCTTTGTTTTTTTCTTCAAAAGAACGGGGGCCATGGTAATATTGTCCTCCACCTTCATATTGGGGAACACATTAAAATTCTGAAACACCATTCCCATCTTCTGACGGTGCAGATTGATATCCACGCCTTTCGCCGTTAAATCCACGCCTTTAAACCAGATTTTTCCTCCGGTGGGCTGTTCTAATAAATTCAGACAGCGAAGGAAAGTACTTTTTCCGGAGCCGGAGGTTCCGATGATGGAAATCACTTCATTCTCTTCAATTTCTGCGTTAATATCGGTAAGGACATGATTGTCCCCAAAGCTTTTCTGCAAATTCTCAACCTTAATGATCATACTGGATTCTCCTTTCGACATATGCCACCAGCTTACTTAAGCTGAAGGTCAGGATGAAATAGATGATACCCACAATAATCAAAGGCTCTAAGGTAATGTACAATGCTCCGTTAATGGTACGATAGCAGGTCATCAAGTCACCTACGAAGAAGGTGGATGCCAGAGAGGTTTCCTTGATATCCGTAACAAATTCATTGCCAAGGGCAGGCAGAATATTCTTCAGTGCCTGGGGAAATACTACCTTTCTCATGGTCTGCACACTGTTCAGGCCCAGGCTTCTTGCCGCCTCGGTCTGTCCCTTGTCCACTGCCTGAATACCTGCGCGGATAATCTCGGACACATATGCACCTGTATTGAGTACAAGAGCGGTGGATACACATACAAACTTACTTGGCTCAAAAGGCAGAATCTGAGGTACCAGAAAATAGAACAAATACAGCTGTAATAACAGAGGGGTTCCTCTGAAAATTTCAATATAGGCAGTGGCCAGCCAGGATATGGGCTTAAACTTCGCCATTTTCATAATTGCCAGAAGCGTTCCGATTACCGTACCAAGGGTAACAGCAATGAAAGCCAGAAGCAATGTATATTTCACACCATCCAGGAACAGACCGTAATATCTCTGTACCAGCATCCCCATTGTTTCTAACATACGTAATCCTCCAGATAATTAAAGGCTTTAGTTACTTACGCCCAGTGAATTCGCTAATGCATTGGCCTCATCCATCCACTCATAATAAATGCCGGATTCCACTACCTCTGCGATAATCTCATTCAACTTTGCTACTAATTCGTCCTCTCCCTTAGGAACACCACAAACGATTCCATCAGAAGAGTATTCAAAGTTCTCAGGTACCAATGTTAAAGCATCGTTCTTTTCCACAATGTTATTTGCAACTACTTCCGCAGCCGCAAGACCATCTATCTTTCCACCCTCCAGCATTAATACACCATCGGTAATCTTAGCGATAGGCTCTAATGTTGCAGTGGTCTGACCGGTTACAAGACCAACCTGCAGCGTACCATTCTGCGCTGCAACGGTGGTGGTACTGTCGAAAGAAGCGATAGTAGGATACTTATCTGCATCCTCCTTGCGAATAATCATCTTCTGTGAAGTATCGTTATAATACTCGTCGGTGAAATCCATGATAAGTGCTCTGTCCTCGGTTGCGTCCATACCGATGATACCAAGGTCCACACGGGCTTCACCCACTGCTGCCAGACATGCATCAAAATCCATAGCGGTAATCTCCAGCTCTACCCCCAGCTTATCCGCAATATATCTTGCCAGCTCCATATCTGCGCCCACATACTTGTCCTGTCCCTCTTTTGTCGGGTCCTCAAACTCGTATGGTGCATAGTCCGGAGAAGTACATACAACGATCTTACCCGCTGCCATAATACGCTCCAATCGGTTTCCTTCCTCCTTAGATGAACCACATGCTACCATGCTCAATGCCATCATTCCGGTAAGAAGTAATGCGAAAAGTCTCTTCATCTCTTAAAATCCTCCATTTTCTATAACATCCAACGCAGTGGCCGCCATAGCCTTTGCTCCGATATGAAGCAGGCGCATGCTCTCTGCGGAGTTAACATATTTTAAAAATTCTTCCTCGTGGCCTCCGGCACTTGTAACTGCCCCAAGGCTTAAATGTACATAACAGGTGGGACAATGATAGGTTACATTGCCCACATCCGTGCTGCCGCTGTGATAAATATCTCCCCGGGAAAGCTCCGTAATACCAAGCCCCGCAAGATTTTCCACCATGTAAGCATCCAACTCCGGATAATGCTTAATATCGTAAAACGTATTTGCAGCCCGCTGATAAGTGAACCTCGCCCCCGTCATCAGCTCTGCACCGCGCCCGCAGTTTAACACCTTTTCGATTACCTCTTCCAGGTAATCCTTTTGGCCGGCACGAACATACACTGCCAGCGAAGCGTGCTCCGGCACTACATTGGGGGATTTACCACCATCCACATATACATAGTGAATACGCACATCCGGCTCCAAATGCTGGCGAAGAGCATTGATACCTGCAATGGTCAGATTGCAGCCATCAAGCGCATTAATACCTGCCGCGGGATGCCCTGCCGCATGGGCCGCCTTCCCCTCAAATTCAAAGATAAAATCCGTCATGGCAAGGGCAGTGTTTTCCACACAATTGGTACGGTCCAAATGCATTTCGAAGCAGGCAGCCAGTCCATCAAATACTCCGGCCTTGGCCATATCCACCTTACGTCCGAAATTCTCCTCCGCAGGAGTTCCGAATACCACAATTTTGCCCTTCCAATACTCCTTGGTAGCCTTCAGCGCCGCTGCTGCCGCCAGGGTAGATGCCGCAATCCAGTTGTGACCACAGGCATGAGCCAGCTGATTGTGGTCGGGACCGTAGCCGCGCAGAGCATCATACTCTGCCATGAAACCGATGACCGGTCCCTCCTCGTCACCAAATTCTGCCCGGAATGCGGTAGCCATCCCAAGGTATGGATAGGTACAGGTAAATCCCATATCCTCCAGACACTTTACCAGATATGCGGAAGATTGATACTCCTCATCTCCCGGCTCCGGGTGGTTATATATATAATCACTGATAGCCTCGGACCACTCTTTATTTGCATCCTCTGCCTGATAGGCAAGCTTCTTTAAATCCATAGCGCCTCCGAAAAATGTGCATAATTATACACTTTAACTAGTGTAGGATATCATTCTGCCCCGCAAAAGTCAAATATATCTTTACTCCTCTGCCCAGAGAAGTGCGCATTTTACCGCTTTTTCCCAGCCCTTCAGCTTCTCCATACGGCACTGTTCTTCCATCGATGGCTGAAACTCTCTGGAAAGCTCCCAATTGGACCGGATTTCTTCCTTATCCTTCCAGTAGCCTACCGCAAGACCTGCCAGATAAGCAGCCCCCAGCGCAGTTGTTTCAATACAGCCGGGACGCAA
>CAZOSU010000152.1:0-4619 GCA_964582515.1 uncultured Acetatifactor sp.
ATACGCCAGAAGAAGCGGGCCCACACCCTTTGCATCGTCCTCTACGATAGGCTCTGACATATAATATTCAAAGCTGCCGTCCCTCTTTAAATTGTCCGCGGGACCAAGTCCAGCTACCAGACAGATACCACCAAGGCTGAGCTTTCCATCCCTCTCAGTTAAGTACTTGTCGCATACCCCCTGAAATGCCTTAAGGCCATACTCTCTATAGGACTCCGGCAGGAAGCCAAGACGCACACCCTTAAGCAGGCAGTATGCCATGATGGAGCTTCCGCTGGTCTCTAAGTAATTGGGCTCCTTACCACCAAGGGCAGGAAGCTGATACCATAAGCCGCTCTCATGCTGGAACTTCAGCATGGAATCCATCATATCCACATAAACCTTCTTTAAATTCTCATACTCTGCTTCATAACCGGTGGGCTCACACTTATATAAGGTGTCCAAAAGAGCCATGGAATACCAGCCCAGAGCACGAAGCCAATAATGCTGGGAAAGTCCTGTTTCCTTATCGCACCAGAATACGGACCTGCTGGCATCATAACCATGGAAATAAAGCCCGGTCTTTTCATCACGAAGATACTTTACCACATTGGCAAACTGGCTGAAAATATCTGCATAATTCTTCTTATCATTAAACTTGGTCTCATACTCCATATAGAATGGCTGCCCCATATACATACCATCCAGCCAAACCTGATGAGGATAAATCTTCTTGTGCCAGAAATTTCCCTCCTCCGTACGAGGCTGTGTCCGTACCTGGGAATAAATCAAATCAATTGCCTTACGATACTTCTCCTTGCCATTTAACTCATATAAAGAAAATAACGTCTTACCTGCGTTTACGTTATCAATGTTGTACTCTTCTACCTCATAACCATCAATGGTTCCGTCCTCGTGCACACGATGGTTGATAAAAGCATCTGCAAAATCATAATACTTCTTCTCACCGGTGGCACTGTAAATCTCTAAAAGTGCCAGAATCATACAACCGTCAATATAGTTCCATCCACCCTTAGCTCCGGCCTTAGCCTTCTCAATATTCCACGCCGGAACATCCAATGTACTTTTCTCCAACAACTCATCAATGTATTTCTCAAAAATCGGCATTTGCATGGGGCGCTTCCTCCGTAGTCACACGCTAATAATAAAAATATACCCTCTAATTGTACTTAAAAAAAGCATGCTCGTCAATCGTTAATTACTCCTATACCACGCTAATGGCTCCTATTCCAAGAAGTACACAAATGATATATAAGACGAGTAAATGAGCCGGGTAAAACATATAGAAGAAATACTTTATCTTAAGACCACGTTCTCCGTTGTAACTGCCAATTAATGGCACAGAGAAAAGTCCCGCAACCTCCAAAGTGTTTATCATAATGAGGAAAGCATTTCCCAAAAGTGCCCTTCCGGCATTACTTGCCTTAAACAGGTACATGGCACAGATGCACAGCACACCGGCCCAGGAATAATCCGTTTTAAGTAACGTGGCAGTCCCGGCCGCCACTGCCGCAATCAAAAGCTGCACAATGAGATACTTTCCCTTCAAAAGCTTCTTCTCCGCAACCCATTTCATTCCATACATAGCCAGAAGCCCTATGGTCATGGTAAACATTACGTTCTGGTGCTCCAAATGAACCACCTCTGCAGATAATGACAAATCAAAGGGAACCTCCGATATCAACGCAAATAGCACCATTCGTCGCAGATACCTGCGGTAATTCCCGGTACGCTGAAACCCTTCCACCAGCAAAAAACAATAAATAGGAAAAGCCACCCTTCCAATCATTCGCAATACCAATATCACATCATAAAACTCTGCTCCCAACCATCCTGCCAGATACATTCTGGTCAATAGCACCGCCGCCACATGGTCTATCAGCATAGTCCCCATGGCCACCAGCTTAAGAGTACTGCCTGTGCAGCCTTTACTTCTTTCCATGGTAGCTTTCCTCCACATCCTTAGGTGTTACCTTTCGAAAACGATTCAAACCATTTATCAGAATGAGAATACTGTTTCTGGTGGTATCAAAGACACCTTCCTCATACATGGTATGAATAATCAGTCCCACCGGTACAGCCACAATCATTCCGATGACGCCTCCTACCTTGAAGCCTATATAAAGCAAAAAAAGCGTAGGAATGGGCGGCACACCAATGGAATCTCCCACAATTTTAGGCTGGATAATCTGACGCACCAGCTGGCCCACACCCCAGATAATCACCAGCGCAATGGCCATTGTATAGTCCCCGGACAATACCTTGATAATCGCCCATGGTACCATCACCGTACCGGTTCCGAAAAAGGGCAGAATATCCAGAAGCGCAATTCCTGCGCCGATGAGAAGTACGTGGCGTACCTTCAACAACGACAGACCGATTACCAGAAGAAGATATATCCAAAGCTCAATCTTAAACTGTGCCTTGAAATATCCTCCCACAGCACGCACTATACTGTGGCGAATCATATCATATCGGCTCACCAGTCCTTTGGGTGCGGCGCTGCGAACCCACTCCGATACCTGTCTCTTATCCGCCACAAAGAAATACGAAGAAAGCAGGCACATAACCACTGCAATAATCACAGTAGGCAGCTTTTTGGCAAAATTTCCCACCGCTTCGATGGTGGGCGAGCTGATTTTTTCAATCAAGGAACCGATACCCTCCGAAGCCCCCTCCTTGATTCCCAGCATGGTATTCTGCACATCTATGGGAAAACGCTCAAAAACGGCACTGAATTTGTCCGTGGCCACTGCTATGTCTGCCACAAGACCTTCCCACATATCCGGCAAATCCTGTATCAGCCCGGTTCCTTCCCGGACAAGCTTTGCTCCTATCAGGTAAATTGCCAAAACAACCAGACCAATGGTCAGTACAATCACTGCCACACTACCGGTTTTTCTCTTAATCTTTAACCTTTCCTCGCAGAACCTCACCATGGGACTGGCAATACAGGCAATTACCCAGCCACAGATAAACGGCATAAAGAACACCACTACCTTTGGCAGCAAATATATTATCAGCAATACTACAATCACAGCAAGGACTAAATTCGTCACTGCCTTCAGATATTTCATTTTGGACCCTTCCATCTTTCCCCCCTGAAACTTAAGTTTCTACGATTGTCTCCTCTTTTGCATCTTCCACAAGCCGGTCGATAATCTCATAGATTTCATCCCTTCCCTGCTTTGTAGTAGCAGAAAAGGGTATCACTACCGTCCCCTTCTCCACCTGTAGTGTTTCCTTTATCAGCTTCACCTGCTTCTGAATCTGACTGCGGTTAATCTTATCCAGCTTCGTAGCAATAATAATGGGATGATACCCGTTATTTACCACCCAGTCGTACATAATACAATCATTCTCCGAAGGCTTATGACGGATATCAATCAGCAGAAAAACCTCCTTCAGCATCTCGGACTGATGCAGGTAATCCTCAATCATCTTTCCCCACTTTGCCTTCACATTTTCGTTGGCATTGGCATAACCATAGCCCGGCAAATCCACATAATAGATATCATCATTAATATTGTAATAATTGATGGTCTGCGTCTTCCCCGGCTGAGAACTTGTTCTAGCCAGAGATTTTCGATTCATCAATGCATTAATCAGAGAGGATTTACCCACATTACTCTTCCCCGCAAAAGCCACCTCCGGTTTTGTATTCACCGGTATTTTACTGGTAATACCCACTACCGTTTCCAAATTTACACTTCTGATAACCATAATATAAACCTCTTATATGTAAAGAAAACGCCGCTTTGAAGCGGCGTCTCTACGTTTACTCGTTATAAACAATAACCGGTTTCTCCCGACCTTCCACTGTTCCTCTGGTGATAATGCACTTCTGAATATCATCATTGGAGGGAATCTCATACATCAGCTCCATCATGGCATTTTCCATGATAGAGCGAAGTCCTCTGGCTCCGGTCTTGCGCTCGAATGCTCTGTCTGCAATGGCTAAAATCGCATCCTCCTCAAACTCCAGCTCTACATCATCGAATTCAAACAGCTTCTGGTACTGCTTAATCAATGCATTCTTGGGCTCCTTTAAAATTCTTACCAGTGCTTCTCTGTCAAGTCCCTGTAAGGATACATTGATAGGGACACGTCCCACAAACTCCGGAATCAGACCAAACTTTGTCAAATCCTGGGGAGTTACCTCTGCTAAAAGCTCACTGATTTCCTTGGTAGACTTCTGGCCCACCTCGGTATTAAAGCCGATGGACTTGCGGTCTAAACGTGTCTCCACAATCTTCTCCAAGCCATCAAAGGCTCCGCCGCAGATAAAGAGAATATTGGAGGTGTCAATCTGAATAAGCTCCTGATGGGGATGCTTTCTACCTCCCTGAGGGGGAACACTTGCTACCGTTCCCTCGATAATCTTAAGGAGTGCCTGCTGTACCCCTTCACCGGATACATCTCTGGTGATGGACACATTTTCACTTTTCTTGGTAATCTTATCAATTTCATCGATATACACGATGCCGAACTGAGCACGCTCCACATCATAATCCGCTGCCTGAATCAGCTTCAGCAGAATATTCTCCACGTCTTCACCTACATAGCCGGCTTCCGTCAAAGATGTTGCATCTGCAATGGCAAACGGTACATTGATGATC
>CAZOSU010000152.1:4629-6603 GCA_964582515.1 uncultured Acetatifactor sp.
CCAGCGTCTGAGCAAGATACGTCTTACCGGAGCCGGTGGGTCCAATCATAATAATATTACTCTTCTGAAGCTCTACCTCATCAATTCCTTTAGGAGCCGTCACTCTCTTATAGTGATTGTACACTGCAACGGACAGTACCGTCTTGGCAGTTTCCTGACCGATAACGTACTCGTCCAAAAAGGATTTAATCTCCTTGGGTTTTAACAAATTAATATCACGACTATCAAAGCCCTCGTCATCTACACTCTCTAACTCTTCCTCCAGAATCTCTGCGCACACATCAATACACTCATCGCAGATGAATACGCCCTCCGGACCGGCAATCAGCTTGCGTACCTGACTCTGTCTTTTACCACAGAAGGAACATCTGATGTCGTTTCCTGACATTTTTGCTGCCATCTTTCTCCTCCCCACTTAAGCTCGGCTTAAGTACTTTACGCCTGTGAATGTGAAGTAATCACCTTATCAATCAGGCCATATTCCTGCGCTTCTTCCGCAGATTTCCAATTATCACGCTCCGTGTCAGCACACACCCTCTCGTAATCCTGTCCGGTGTTCTGCGCAAGCATTCTGTTTAATTTCTCTTTGGTCTTTAAAATATGTCTTGCCGCGATTTCAATCTCGGTCGCCTGGCCCTGGGTTCCGCCAAGTGGCTGGTGAATCATAATCTCTGCATTAGGAAGCGCATATCTCTTTCCCTTTGCACCACCTGCCAAAAGGAATGCGCCCATGCTTGCTGCCATACCGATACATACGGTAGATACATCACACTTAATGTACTGCATGGTATCGTAAATAGCCATACCTGCGGTTACACTTCCGCCCGGGCTGTTGATATATAAATGAATATCCTTCTCCGGATCCTCGGACTCTAAGAAAAGCAACTGTGCCACAACTAAGCTGGCCGTCACCTCATTTACCTCTTCTCCCAAAAAAATAATTCTATCCTTTAACAATCTGGAATAAATATCGTAAGATCTTTCACCCTTGCTGGTCTGTTCAACGACATAAGGCACTAAACTCATTTTTCTACCTCCCAAAACTCCTATTCATTATTGTCCAGAGCCCATTGGCAAAACTGAACAATAATCATTCTATCCCACTTGGAATTTCTTTTCAACCATAAAACAGAGGATTTAAGAAAAACTTAATCCTCTGTTTACCTGTCTTTATTTATTCAAAATAAATCTTATTCTTCCGTAGCTTCGTCTTCCTTAGCTGCCTTCTTTGCGCGAGGCTTAGACTCCTTTGCATTCTCAACAACAAGCTCTACAGCCTTTGCGATTGCAAGGTCTTCCATTACCTGCTTCTTGCCGCTCTCGCCAAGTAATTCCTTAACCTTATCATTTTCCATCTTATAAGCCTCAGCCATCCTGGTAACCTCTGCCTCGAAGTCTTCCTCTGTAGCGGTGATGCCTTCTGCTGCAACAACTGCCTCAAGTACAAGACGGGACTTAATTCTCTTCTCAGCCTGTGGCTTAACCTGCGCAATCATAGCATCTACGGTTAAACCGGTGAACTGCATATACTGCTCCATGGTAAGACCCTGTGCCTGAATTCTCTGTGCGAACTCCTCTACCATCTGTCTCTGCTGGGTATCTACCATAGCCTCAGGTAATTCCATCTTTGCATCTTCAATGATGGCATCGATAACTGCTTCTTCCTTAGCGTTCTTAGCGTCGTTTTCCTTCTTCTCTTCTAAGCCCTTCTTTACGCCTTCCTTGTACTCAGCTAAGGTGTCATACTCAGATACCTCACTTGCGAACTCGTCATCTAACTCAGGAAGCTCTTTTACCTTGATTTCCTTTACGGTACACTTAAATACAGCCGGCTTGCCTGCTAATTCCTCTGCATGATACTCTGCCGGGAAGGTAACGTTTACTTCTACTTCCTTGCCGATTTCCGCGCCAACAAGCTGCTCTTCAAAACCGGGAATGAACGCGCCGGAACCGATGGTTAAAGGATAATCGGTA
>CAZOSU010000153.1:0-6594 GCA_964582515.1 uncultured Acetatifactor sp.
TTACAGGGAGCTGACCTTCAACCTAAAACCCTTCAGCTTCAAGCACACCGGACTTTTCCCGGAACAGGCCACCAACTGGGACTGGTTCTCGGAAATCATCCAAAAGGCAAATCGCCCGGTAAAGGTCTTAAATCTCTTTGCTTACACCGGAGGTGCTACTTTATCCGCAGCGAAAGCCGGTGCAGCAGTTACCCATGTGGATGCCTCCAAGGGTATGGTGGGCTGGGCCAAGGAAAATGCCGTAAGCTCCGGCCTGGGTGATGCCCCCATCCGCTGGCTGGTGGATGACTGTGTGAAATTCGTAGAGCGCGAAATCCGTCGCGGCAACAAGTACGACGGTATCATCATGGACCCTCCCTCCTACGGGCGTGGTCCCAAGGGAGAAATCTGGAAAATCGAAGAAAGCATCTGGCCCTTCCTTGAGCTGACCACCCAGATTCTGTCCCAGGATGCTCTCTTTTTCCTTATTAACTCTTACACTACCGGACTTCAGCCGGCTGTACTTTCCTACATGATGAATACTGCCATCGTAAAACGCTTCGGTGGCCATGTACAAGCCCAGGAAATCGGCCTCCCCGTAAAAGATTCCGGTCTGGTGCTTCCCTGCGGAGCTTCCGGACGCTGGACAAAGGAATAATGCTAAACATACGGTCAAAGCAGCATCGTGTCATTACTTTAAGGGACTCGATGCCACTTTGACCTTACTTTTTATAACACTCAGGGCGTATAGTAAAAAACTTCTATTCCACGCCCTACATCTCCTTGGGACACTCCAGTCCCAGCAGGCTACAGCCCTCCAAAAGCACCTTTTGCACCATATCCACCACCAGAATACGCGCCCTCCGTTCCTTTTCAGAGGCCTTCAAAATGGGGCACTCATGATAAAACCGGTTAAAAGCAGTAGCCAGAGAGATTAAGTACCGTGCAACCACAGAAGGTTCATATTTCTCCGTAGCATTATTTACAGCATCCTCATATCCCAGCAGAGTCTTCACCAGGGAAAATGTAACATGGTCCGTCAGTACGTTATAATCCACGGATTCGCCGTCGGGCATCTCCCCGCACTTTTGCAGCACACTGCACGCCCTTGCGTAGGTATACTGCACATATGGCCCGGTGGTTCCCTCAAAGCTCAGCACATTCTCCCATGCAAAATCCACATTCTTGATTCTCTGATTATACAAATCATGAAAAATCACTGCCCCAACACCCACCTGACGAGCAACCTCTTTCTTATTCTGCAAGGCCGGATTCTTCTCCTCTATCAAGGAATGAGCACGCTCCACCGCCTCCTTCAAGATATCCTCCGCATACACGATATTGCCATTGCGGGTAGAAAGCTTCTCCCCATCCAGCCGAACCAGTCCAAAGGGTACATGCACCAGCTTCTCATACCATGTGTATCCCATAAGCTCTATCGCTTTAAATATCTGCTTAAAGTGAAGCGCCTGCTCCATACCTGTCACATACAGACACTTTGCAAAATCGTACCTCCTCTTCCTATCCAGTACCGCGGCAATATCCCGGGAATGATAAATAGAACCACCATCGCTTTTGGTAATCAGGCAGGGCGGCATATCGTAGGCCTCCAAATCAATTACCTTTGCGCCCTGACTTTCCTGAAGGAGCCCCTTTTCCTCCAGCTCCAAAGAAAGCGCAGCCACTTTATCCCGGTATACACTTTCTCCACTGTAGGAATCAAAGCTCATCCCCAGCAGCTCATACACCCGCGCAAACTCTGCCATGCTGATTTCCTTAAACCAGCTCCATATCTCCAAAGCCTCTTCATCGTTTTTCTCCATCTTCACAAACCAGCCCCTTGCTTCCTCTAACAGCCGGGGGTCTTTCCTTGCTTCCTCCGTGAACTTCACATATATCCGCAACAATTCTTCAATTCCACCTTTTTCCACAGCCTCCTTACTACTCCACTTTTTGTACGCCGTAATCAGCTTGCCAAACTGGGTTCCCCAATCTCCCAGATAATTGATTCGCACCACATCATAGCCCAGCTTTTTATAAATCTTATAAAGCGAATTGCCTATGACCGTAGTCCGTAAGTGCCCCACATGAAAATTCTTGGCGATATTGGGTGAGGAATAATCCATACATATGGTTTGCCCCTTACCCTTCTGCTCCACTCCCAGATTCTCCCATAGCATTTTTTTCATACCATTTTCCAAAAATAACTTTCGGTTCACAAACAGATTACAATATCCGCCCACACTCTGTGCCCTTGCAAGACCAAGAACATCCTTTGCCGCCTCCAGCTTCTCCGCAAGCTCTGCCGCAATCAGCGAAGGATTCTTCCTCTGCACCTTCGCCAGTGCAAAACAGGGAATTGCAAAATCCCCCAGCTTCTCATCCGCCGGAATCTCCACAAGCACCATCAGCTGCTCGTAGGAAAAATCCCCCAATACCTTTGCCATTTTCTCACACAATGCTTCCTTCATTTTGACCTCCTTCATTTTATGTGCCCAATTTGAACAAAGACCGGATACGCTTTGCGAACCCGGCTCTGATTAACGGTCGTCAAATGTACATTCCTGCAGGCACGATGCACATTTTCCTCATCGCCATAACAAAAAAAGAACCGCATCGGAATTAGTATAAACTAAATCTAATACGGTTCTGCATCTATGATTTCTATAAACAGCACCGCACAGAAACAAGACGTACACCTCTTGCAACTATGCGGGTAAAACCTACATACGTTGCAAAAGCTTACGTCTCTCTCTGCGTCTTAAGCTGTTTAAACAAAATAAATTCATAGTATGTTTCCTTCCAAATATTTTAATCAACATTATCACACATTCCGGGAAAAAGCAACACCTAAAATGCTATATCATATATGGACCTTACGCGGAAGCTGGTTGCATTTCCTTCCTCAATGGTAACGGTCTTACTTCCGGGATTCATGTCAAAGAAGTTATCGGACAACCTCACATCACCGTCCAGTCCTTCGATTTCCACCATTCCGGCATAGCCCCCGGCTGTGACCGTAATCTCCCTGCCCTCCACAGAAAGCTTCAGCTGAGGATTCTCATATGGAAAATGCTTGGGTGCGGTAAAGAGGCAGCTTCCTTCCGATACCACTTTTCCACTGACTACATACGCATAGCTGAAATATACACCCAGCTCATCATAATCTGAAAAAACCAGCTTTTCCATCCACTGAGAGGATAATGGCAGCACCATCAGCTCCTGCTGACCGGACAACAGCACCTCACCCCCGGGATTTCTAAGTGACCAGACCACCTGGCCCTGCACCATTTCCATGGTCTCGTTACACACGCAAAGCCTTGCAGACTTCTCGATTTGCTTCGGCTCAGCGATAGGATGTGGTCTCCCTGATAGCTCTCCCACCTCCTCACAGGAAATCATCACCGGCGCAAAAGCTCTCTTTTCAGCATAGTGCAGTGCCTTCCAGCGGCCATAATAATCGATGCTCGACCATGAAGCCACCGGCCAGATATCATTCAGCTGCCACACCACTGTTCCCATACACCGCCCCCTATGACGACGAAAATGCTCGATACCGTAACGAATGGCCTGCGCCTGCAAAAGCTGTGATGTATACAGCAAATGGTCGAAATCCTTAGGATACAGGTAGGTTGCAGAGATATACTCCAGAATCTTGCCATTGGCCGCCTTATTTCTCTGATGCATCTCCATCACTCTGGAGAAAATGTTCCTATCCGCCGGCTCCGTAAAGGTCTCCACCGTCTTTAAGGGGGGAAAGGCCTGGAAGCCAAACTCGGACAAATACCTGAAATAATACTTCCTAAAATCCGTAAAGGGCTTATTCCCATGCCATACATCCCAGTAGTGGGCATCCCCACGGTTCTCGTCCCAGGGATTGTCAAAATTACCACCGGAGGACGGGGAAGAAGGCCAGTAAAAGGTGTTGGGGTCCTCCTGCTTCATCAGCTTAGGAATGATATACTCAAAAATCTTGATATAATCAAAAAACTGCTTCCGGGAAGGCTTCCAGCACTTATCCAGAGTCTGTGTTTCCATCTCATTGTTACCGCTCCACAACGCCAGACAGGCATGATGTCGGATGCGGCGCACATTCTCTATAATCTCTGCGGTAATATTCTCCTCAAATGCATCGTTAAGCTCATAGCTGGAGCAGGCAAACATCAGGTCCTGCCATACGAGGAGCCCCAGCTCATCGCAGATATCATAAAAATAATCATCCGGGTAATAGCCACCGCCCCACACACGGATGGTATTATAATTGGCTGCTGCCGCATCCTCTAAAAGCTTTCTGGTGCGCTCCGGCGTCACTCTGCATAACAGATTGTCCTCCGGGATATAATCCGCGCCCATGGCAAAAATCAGCACACCGTTTACCTTGTGTGCAAAGCGGTTACCCCACTGGTCTGCATCGGTATCCATCTCCATCACCCTAAGACCGATTCTCCGCTTCCAGGTATCCAGCACATTTCCTGCGCTGTCCCTACAGACCACCTCCACCGCGTACAGTGGCTGGTCACCATATCCTCTTGGCCACCAGAGAAGTGGCTTTTCGATGGTGATAAGTCCCTGCTCATCCTGAGTATAAATTTCCCCCGCAGGACTTTCCACGGTTACCGATACTGACACCTCTTCCTCCTCCCGAAGGATTTCCAGCTCCACATCAAAGTCCAGGGTTACTCTCTCCCCCTGCACCACTACCTTCACCGGATTCTCTATCAGCGGTGTCAGCATCACGTGCTCCTGGGTAATATACACACTGTCAATCGTGGCGATGTCCGCCACCTTCAGATATACATCCCGAAAAAAGCCACTGTCCGGTATTCTCGGACCCCAATCCCAGCCAAACATGCAGTGCGCTTTTCTAAGATGGGGATAACCCTCCATGGCTTCCCCCACGCCACCGGCGTAAACCCGTGCATTCTCCTCCTTAATATACTGAATCGGGGAACGAAACCGGACTGTCAGTTTGTTTTCCCCCACCTTGGCAAGCTTCCTGATATCCATCTCCCAAGTCCGGTGCATATTGTAGACCTGCCCCATAAGCTCTCCATTTAAGAAAATGTCTGCCAGCGTATCCACACCAGCAAAGCATAGGAGTACACTATCTGCCGCCAGCATCTCTTGCGTAATATCTAACTCTCTCTCGAATGTAAAGTCTGCATCCAACACCTGCAAAACTGCCAACTCATTGTCCCTGTAATATGGGTCCGGTATCACACCATGCTCCAGCAAGGTACTACAGGCACTTCCCGGCACCTGCGTGTCCAATGCGGCTTCCCCCACCAGCATCCTCCAGTTGTCATTCAACAATATTTTCTTCATACACTTCTCTCCATATACATAAAGGGTGAAGATTACCAGCGTCCTTCCCCGGGCAATGGCCTCTTTGACAACACCATATGTCTTATGAAGACACGCTCTCGCTCCGTGAAAAACGTAGCGGTACTAGGCTCGAAAATACCTCGCCAAGTGCCGACGTTTTTCAAGGGTTAATAAAAAAACATAGTGTGTCCTACCGGAGGATGCAGGCTGGTACACTTACTTTAAATTTCCGGCCGCCCCACTATTTACTCTGAATATATAGCAACCAGCTTACAATACTTTTTAATCAATGTATCATCTTCTAATATCTTTTCTACGTCCATCCATAAATAATCCTGCTCATCCACCAACACGCCTTCCCAGTACGCATCGCTCTTGGTCATCTCGATTTGAAGTGTCACAGACTGATAGGAAACCTCCTCCAGCATTAGGGCACTGTAATACTGATGATCCTTTACTTCCACTGTTTGAGACTCAGAAAAAAGAAAATCATAACCCCACAGCTGTTCCCCGGTACAGGATAAACTTACATACATCTTTCCATTTTCATTCCACTTCTCATGAAACGTAACATCTCCTATGGGAAATGTACAGCTGTTCATCTGAAGGGACTGATAATAGAAATAAACCAGGAATAATAAAATTACAATTCCGGCTACTACTGCAATTCTTCTCAAAACAGCTCCCAAGCTTAAACGTTCCTTTTCAATAACATCTTCCTCCGCAGGCCAGCGCATTACGATTTCTTCATTTGCTGTACTTGTCTCTTGTTGTAGGAGCGATGCTACTTTACGCCATGAAGATATCTTTCTGGCAGTAAGTTTTTGCAAACGCTGATTTAACTGCTGACATTTCTCCTCTTCTTTCTTAAGCTCCAAGAGACGTTTTTCAACGAACCTCTCTATATCAGCTTCCTCCCTCTGCATGTCAGAAATATCCTGAATAGAAAAACCGACATTCCTTAAAGTAACAATGTCTCTCAGGATGCATACATCCTCTTCCTCATACTCCCTGCAATTTCTTCCATTTACAAGTATCGCTTTTTTCTTAAGTAGACCTTTTTCTATATAGAACCTTACGGTCTTATCACTAACACCGGTCCGAGCACATAATTCGCTAATTTTCATATTCAGACCACTCCCCTTTCATTTTGTATCTCTATCATAACCTTTTACCTTAGGGAAAAGTCAATATATTTATACAAAAAAAGAGTAGCCTCTCGACTACTCTTAGGTTTATTCCCTGAAAACCGAACACAAAATCAAATCTTTACAAAACATCTCTAGGATA
>CAZOSU010000154.1:0-6466 GCA_964582515.1 uncultured Acetatifactor sp.
AAGTGACGGCCGACAAACATCCCGCAGAGAATATATAACAGCAGGAACCTAAAAATTTTGCCATTTCACTTTCTGTTAATTCCCACAACAGCTTTCGTAAAATAAAAAGAATACCGATTGCAAAGAAAATATTAACACTGCCTGCCGCCCATTTACTAAATATTCCGGGCATCAAAGAGCATATGGTATGAATTAATACATAATAAAAAGGCGGATGTACGTCTGCCATCTGTTTCTCCCATACATTTTTATAATTAAAGCTCTCTCCGGGCTGTACCGTCATATTGCGAAGCCATACTTCCTCTGGATTACTATACGTTACATTAAGTTCCGGATTAATAACGATAGTTTCATCATAGGTATTGTTTGCCAAAATATATGTAGATATTTCATCCATATGGTAATTTGTCTTTTCATTTATACATACAAGTAAGACCAAAAGAAAACACAGGTATATACCTATGTCCGCAAATCTTCTTATCTGTTTTGTTGTCTCATGCTTTATCATTTGTTCCTCCAAAATAAATATTAAATTTTTGCCTTGCTGACCTTTAACACAATTTTATGGAAATAATGTGCTAATGTCAAGAAAATTTCTTATCTTTAACACACCGAAGGGAGGCATCATGAAAATATATTCTTATAAAGGAAAGAAAAATTTGTGTGGAGAGCGCATACGACAGGCTAGAATTATTCAACGCATCTCTCAATCTGATTTAGCTGCTCGCCTACAGATTGAAGGTGTGATATTAGAACGCGACAGTATCAGCAGAATTGAAATTGGCACCCGTTTTGTAACGGATTATGAACTAAAAGTATTTGCCAAGATATTAAAGGTGGATGTAAACTGGCTACTGGAGGATGAAGAAGCAATAGAAAACTATGAAGAATAATGAAAGAAAAAAAGAGAAGTATAGCTGTAAATTGCCCTACTTCTCTTTTCTATTTATTTGTTATTGATGTAATTAATCAGTCCCTCTGCAGCAATAATCTTCTGCATAAACTCCGGGAAGGCCTGCCCCTTAAACTCAGTGCCCTTGGTGCGGTTATAAATCATACCGCTGTCGAAATCAACTTCAACCTCATCCCCTGCATCAATTCCCTGTGCAGCCTCGGGACATTCAATGATGGGAAGACCGATGTTGATGGCATTGCGGTAGAAAATTCTTGCAAAGGTCTCTGCGATAACACAGCTTACACCGGCTGCCTTGATAGCGATGGGTGCATGCTCTCTGGATGAGCCACAGCCAAAGTTCTTGTTGGCTACGATGATGTCGCCCTTATTTACATTCTTTACAAAATCCTTGTCGATATCCTCCATACAGTGGGTTGCAAGCTCCGCAGGGTCGGAGGAATTTAAGTATCTTGCAGGGATGATTACGTCAGTATCTACGTTATCACCATATTTAAAAACTGTTCCTTGTGCTTTCATCTATTTATACTCCTTCTTACATTCCTAATTCATATGGGCTGGAAATCTTACCGGTGATGGCACTTGCTGCAGCCACTGCAGGGCTTGCTAGATAAACCTCAGATTTTACATGTCCCATTCTTCCTACGAAGTTACGATTGGTGGTGGAGATACATCTCTCACCCTCTGCCAGAACGCCCATATAACCGCCCAGGCAAGGACCACAGGTAGGGGTAGAAACCACAGCACCTGCTTCGATGAAGGTCTTAAGTAACCCCTCTTCCATAGCCTGCATGTAAATCTTCTGGGTAGCAGGAATGATGATAACACGGATGCCCTTCTTAACCTTCTGACCAGCTAAAACTTTTGCTGCTACGCGTAAATCATCGATACGACCATTGGTACAGGAACCAATCACAACCTGGTCGATTACCACATCTTCCTTAATCTCATCGATGGTATGTGTATTCTCCGGTAAGTGTGGGAATGCAATGGTAGGACGAAGGGTACTTAAATCAATGGTGTACTCCTCATCATAAACTGCATCCTCATCTGCTTCAAAAATCTTATATGGTCTGTCTGAATGCTCCTTCATATATTCAATAGCAAGGTCATCCACCGGGAAAATACCATTCTTTCCGCCTGCTTCAATCGCCATGTTTGCGATGGTGAAACGGTCATCCATGGAAAGGTTCTTTACACCCTCTCCCACGAATTCCATGGACTTATAAAGGGCACCATCCACACCAATCATGCCGATGATATGTAAGATAACATCCTTACCACTGACCCATTTATCCATTTTCCCAACTAAGTTAAACTTAATTGCAGAAGGTACCTTAAACCATGCTTTACCTGTCGCCATACCGGCAGCCATATCGGTACTTCCCACGCCGGTGGAAAATGCACCAAGTGCACCATAGGTACAGGTATGTGAATCTGCACCGATGATGACATCACCGGCTACTGTTAAGCCTTTTTCCGGTAAAAGAGCATGCTCAATACCCATTTCACCTACTTCAAAGTAGTTAGTAATCTCATTTCTTCTTGCAAATTCTCTTCCGCATTTGCAATGCTCTGCGGACTTAATGTCCTTGTTTGGTACGAAATGGTCGGGAACCAGCGCAATTTTGTCCTTATGGAACACGCCGTCCACGTTCATCTTCTCCATTTCTTTGATTGCAACAGGGCTGGTAATATCGTTACCCAGCACCAAATCTAAATTCGCCTCGATTAACTGACCTGCTTCCACCTTTTCCAGGCCCGCAGCTGCCGCCAGAATCTTCTGCGTCATTGTCATTCCCATAATATCTTCCTCCATAGCTTAATCCTGCGTGTGTTTAGTTAAATCCTGCACGGATGTTCTAAAAGCATATTATCATAAAGGAAGATATTCTACAAATACATATTAATTATGCTGGTCATAACCGAAAGTTATAACCAGCATAATATATTACATATTTTCATCTACATAGAGCTGCGCGCGGTTCTGAATGATATTTACCACCTCATCCAAGGTCTTTTGCCCTGAAAAATAACTTTCGGCTTCCTCCAGAATCAGGTTCATCAATCGATAATCATAGGAATTGTTATCACGGATACTGTTTATCAAATCCCGGATATACCGGGCATCTTCCTCACTCATCGGGACATTTTCCAAAGTAAATCCATAAAAACTATGTGTATAATTCTCCGGGTAAACCCGGTTCATTTCCTCTGCCAGCATTTGCTCCAATGCCTGTTTTGTCACAGGAAATGCATATTCGATGGAGTCTTGATAGTCATCCAGTAAAAATTCCCTCAAAAACTGCCATGCGGCCTCCTTATGCTTTGAGGAGGCACTGATAGTGTATACCCCATTCCCTACATTTGCCAGGGTTCCAAAGCCACTGGTGACGGGATATCCAATGAAATGAATATCCTCCCCGCACAAAGCCCGGTATCCCCTCAGCACACTATAATCATAAAAGAAAATTTCTGCTAACAGGACCTTACCCTCTTTTAAAGGGGGAAAATCCGAATTATATTCTGTAATCTCCTCCGGCAGAGTATTCATAATCTGTAAAAGCTGCTTAAACTCTTCTCCATTAAAGGAACATTTGCCGGTGTTCATATCGTAATAAGAAGACATACTACCACTCAAAAATTGCCGAAGCCCGTTTATCCTCGTAGTATTATCCAAGAGAGACGCCCCCTCATGAGAAGCAGAAAGCTCTGCCATATCAGCTACTGTCCAGCTTTCATCTATGCCTACATCAGAGCTTTTTCCGGCCAGTGTTACCATACTAAACATAGGAACAAAACCATACAATGTATCATCCACCGAAAAAATTTCCGTGATACTTTCGATGAAATCCGCTTTCGAAAGCTTCTCGTCTGTTTCAAGCAGTTCATCAAGACTGGCAAAGGCTCCCTTCTTCGCAAGATTATCGTAGTCAAGCTCCCTCGAAACAAAGATAATATCGCCTATATCCCCTGAGATTAAATCCAGCTGAAATTGCATAATTCCTTCTTCCAGCTCCTGGGGCGAGTCCCCTTCCACATAATACTCAGATTCCAGACGAATTTTCTGATTCCTGCGATTAAATCCAGAAACCTGTTCCAACAAAACATAGTCCTTTTTCAGCATGGTCACCCTCAGGATTTCTTTTTCTTTGACCTGAGATATGGGCGTTTTGGTAAGAACGGTTACTTCATAGGCAAGATTATTGTATTTCAGACAAACAATTTTTCCGTCCACCTCCAGACAGTGCTGTATTCCCAGTCCGTCCAAGTCACATTCAAGCCACTTCAGCTCCTGTTCCCAGGAATGGTTTTCACTATCATATTGATAAAAATAATCCGCACCTGTCAGATAGAGTTCATCCTTCTTCCCGGTAAAAATTGTTGCCCAATAACCGGTTTGGGGAAGCTCTGTCATGGGCTGACCCATAGCCTTATCCTCTAAATCCAGCGGTGCGATTTGCAGCTTTTGTCCGGGATCTGCATAAAGCACCAGCACATTTCCACTCCCATAGGTCATATCCAGTACATCACTTGCATTGGGAGTAATCTCTGTAAGGAAAATGCCATCCCCATTTAGAACATAGATGGTATCTTGGTAAAGAAAATAAACCTTCTCTGTATCGTCCACCACAATACCTTCACACATTTGGGAAAAACTGCTCTTGTCCATTACAAAAGAGGTAATATCCACTTCCTTTTGCAGGGCGAAATCCTTATCGTAGTATCCCAGATGGGATGCACCCACCGTATAAAGCTCATATTCCTTGGGCACGGAGCTGTCATGGACATATTCCTCTGAATAAACCAGATATCCCTCCGGCATCTCCACAATAGCAGCGATATAGCGCTCCTTAGGCAGACCAATATCATATTCCCCTATTTCCCCTGTTGATAAATTGATTTGCTTCAGTCGGGATATGGGATGGTTAAAATAGAAAGTCTCAGTTATCAGAAGATCTTCTCCAAAAGAAATTGCACTGCTGACCCAGGTATAATCGGTCTCATATTCATAAAAGTCAGACACATATACATACTCCTTACTTTGTGGTACAGATGATTCTTTACTTTCACATCCACAAAAAAGACAACTAAACGCTATAGCCCCTATTATTATCCATAGCTTTTTATTCATCCCCATCTTTTTCTCCTAATTCCTGAAGTGCCTTAAGTGCTCTCATATACTGGATAAATTCATCCATGCTGGTATAGCTTTCCTGATAATCGTATTCCGTGAATTTATAATCCTCATACCTGGTTAGGCGAAAACCGTAGCTGTAATCTTCGTTTATGGGGAAATCATTCATCTCCTCCTCTGTCAATGCCCCATATATAATCCCGCATTTCAGGCAGTACACATAAGCCTCAGGCATGGAGTAGCCTCCCGGAGGAATCCAGGTCAAATCATAGTCACATTCCCGGGTAAGTCGTTCATACTCTGCCGCATAAACTTCATTATCCCCATACCAGGCCGTTTCCGGGTACTCAGGGTGGGGCACATATATTTCAATCTCCACCAGATATCGAAGCTCCTCTTCCTGTTCAGATACGTTTAGTTCCCGCATCGCTTTTTTTAAATAAGTGGAGCCGTTGGTACCGATACCAAGCTGCGGAACCAAAGCATCACTATATTCGCCATTTACAAACTGCATCTGAACGATTCCGTCCTTTACCACATATGGCAGCGCATCCTGCGCATCCTGCGCATCTTCCTTTTCCAGATTCTCAGAAACACTTTCTCCTTGCAGGGACTGTGAAAGGAGCATTGCATCCTCCAGCCTTACGTATCGATTTTCTACGATGATGGGCTGTGCTCCAAGCTGCCATGCAAAGCGGATAAGGATTACACAAATGACTGCTGCAGCTGCTACAGTCATACCTTTACATCCGGTCAAAACATGATTTTTCTTCTTTTTATGTCCACATTGCTGTGCCGCTTCCACCATTTCAGGGTCCAAATCATTCAATGCCCTTATGATGTCTTGTCCTGTCATACCCATATTCCCTCCGTTTCCAAGTATTTTTTTAGCTCCTTACGGATGCGGTGAAGCATCACCTTAATCTTACCTTCACTGTAGCCAAATCTCTCCGCCACTTCCCGGCAGGAATCTCCAAACCAGTACCTGCGAAGGAAAACATTTCTCTTTTCCTCCGGTAATTCTTTTAAAAAGCTTTGAAGAGCTCCTTGAAGCTCCTGTGCCTTCCCTTCTTCCTCTTTGTGCTTGTCCGGGATGCAGGCCTCCAGCTCCCTGGTTAGCTCCAGCACCGTGCCCTTTCTTTTTCCTGCATTATTGTAATCCAGCTTATTTAACGCTTCATTTCTGCATATTCGTGCCAAATAGGCATAAAGATATGTGGGCGAAGCAGGCGGAATGGAATTCCAAGCTCTAAGGTATGTATCATTCACACACTCCAGCGCATCCTCTCTGGAGTGCAGTATCCGCTCTGCCAAGAGCTGTAGCTTATCGCCATATTTACTTGTTGTTCTGGTGATTGCCTCCACATTTCGCGCAAAATACATGGCAATAATATCTTTATCTTCCATAATTTCTC
>CAZOSU010000155.1:0-6464 GCA_964582515.1 uncultured Acetatifactor sp.
TTGATGCAGGAGAATGTACCGGCAGAGCTTTACAGAGAATTTTTGGAGGACATTGCTTCTGAGATTGACAGAGAGAATCAGATAATTACCGATTTACTGGCTCTGGTTAAGATGGACAAAACGGCATCTCAGCTGAATATTGCATCCATCAATATTAATGATTTGACGGAGCTTATTTTAAAGAGACTTCGCCCCATTGCCCGTAAGAAGGATGTGGAGGTGGTCTTTGAGAGTGAACGTACGGTGATAGCAGAGGTGGACGAGGTGAAGATGACGCTTATTATGTCCAATCTTGTGGAAAATGCCATTAAGTACAATCACGACCATGGCTGGGTGAAGGTGGTGCTGGATGCAGACCATCAGTATTTTACCTTTAAGGTAAGTGACTCGGGAATCGGTATTCCGGAGGAGGCACTGCCACAGATTTATGAGAGATTCTATCGTGTGGATAAGTCCCATTCCAGAGAAATCGGCGGTACGGGACTGGGGCTTGCAATTACGAAGAATGCAGTGCTGATGCATCGCGGCTCCATTACGGTATCCAGTTCAGAGCAGGAGGGCTCCACCTTTTTGGTTAAGATTCCGTTAACCCACATTGCACAATAGAGGAGCAAAAGCAGAATGAAAAAGAAAATGGTGAATATATGTGTGCTTCTTTTGGCCCTTTTACTGTGTGCGTGCGGTCAGAAGGAGGAGATAAAGGGAACCACATATCCGATATATTTTGTCAGTAATTCGGAGACCAGGATTGAGAAAAAGGAAGTAAATGTAAACGATGTGGCTTATGATGAGCAGCTGGAGTATGTGCTGGGAGCACTGAGCATCATGCCGGAGAAGCTGGATTACAAGGCTCCCTTTTGCATGGGCTTTTCGTTATTGGACTATGAGGTGGAGGATGGGAAGATTACCTTAAATGTGTCCAAGGAGTATTTAAACCTGTCCGTCACCACGGAGGTGCTTGTGCGGGGAGCTATCGTAAAGACACTGACCGGTATGCCCCACATCAACTTTGTGTGCATCATGGTAGAGGATGAGCCCCTGCGGGATAGTCTGGGAACTTTGGTGGGCTGGATGAATGCGGACCAGTTTATTGAAAATGATGGTAGTGAGTTTAACAGCTATGAGGAGGTGCGGCTGAAGCTGTATTTTGCTAATGAAGCCGGAGATGCTCTTATTGCTACCACCCGAACCAAGGAGTACAATACCAATATTGCAGTGGAGAAGCTGATTATCGAGGAGCTTATCAAGGGTCCCAATGCGGAGGGTGTGTATCCCACCATTAATCCGGATACCAAGGTGGCAAGCGTGGCAGTAAAGGACGGAGTATGCTACGTGAATTTGGATGAGTCTTTCCTGATTCAGCCTAACAACGTTACGCCGGAGGTAACCATTTACTCCATTGCCAATTCTTTAATTGAAACGAATAACGTAAATAAAGTACAGATTTCCGTGAATGGTGATACCTCCATTCTTTACAGAGAGAAGTTCAGTCTCACCACCTATTTTGAAAGGAATCTGGATATGATGGCGAATGCCAAATAGAAAGGGGAATATTATGCGTAGACCACTTTTATTTGCCTGCGTCTGCGTGACTGCTGTCATATATTTGTACATGTGTGTATTCAACCCTCCGCCCTGGGATGTGGCCGGCATCCCCGAGGCGGGGGAATATGTAACGATAACCGGGCAAATCTATAAAAAAGAAAATCAAAATATCTATTATCTTCAAAACATCTCTTTTGTGAACGATTCTAAGGCTCACTCCCTTCAAAGCAATATCCGATGTGAATTACAGCAGCATACAGACATATCCCTGGGGACATGTGTCATAGTAGAAGGAATATTTCAGCCCTACGAGCCCGCAAGTAATCCCGGGGAATTTGATGCATCCGTTTATTATGGAGCACTGGGGATTTGCGGAAGAATCCGGGAGGGAGAGGTTACATTTGCAGGGCAGAGCTATTGGCCTTTGCGGCAATGGCTTTATGAGCTTAAGACGCTCTTTACAGAGCGGCTTATGAATGCCTTTGGAGCAGAGGATGGCGGCATTCTGGTGAAAATGCTGCTGGGAGACGGGACGCTTTTGGATAGTGAAGTGAAGGCAATGTATCAGGAAAATGGAATTGTGCACGTGCTTTCCATTTCGGGACTTCACATCTCCATGCTGGGAATGGGAGTATACCGGCTTCTTCGGAAATGTAGGAGAAGTATTTATACCAGCGCATTTGCAGGGGCGGTGTTCATACTCCTGTATGGTACCATGATTGGCTTTGGGTTGTCGGCTACCAGAGCTATCGGAATGTATCTGATACATATGCTGGCCATCATCTGGGGAAGGAGCTACGATATGCTTACGGCTATGGGGCTTGTGCTGTTGACCATGATACTGGAAAATCCCAGGGTGCTTTTTCATTCCGGTTTTTTACTTTCCTTTGGCTCCGTATGCGGGCTGGGACTTTTATTACCAAGACTGAGGGAAATGCTTCCCCGGTTTACTGCTCTTATGGTCAGCCTGTCGGTGACGATTTTTACATTACCTGTTCAATTCTATTATTTCTACAAAATTCCGTTATATAGTGCGTTTCTGAATCTGTTGGTGCTTCCATTTTTAGGAGTTGTGATGGTGATTGGCATCGTAGTGATGACCTTGCCTTTTCTACACCGTTTGCATGTAATTGGCAGTCTGGTACTACGCTGGTATGAGCTGCTTTGTTATGTTTTTGAAAGACTGCCCTTTCACACCCTGTATGTGGGATGCCCGGCGGTGTGGAAGCTTGTGGTATATTACGTGGGCTTACTGCTTTTTATCTGTTACAGGACGGAGAAAAAGAGGAAATGGCCCATAATAGTTCCCATTTTCCTTGTGGTTTTTTTGTGTATACAGGTAGTACCGCCTTTAAGGGTGGTGATGCTGGATGTGGGGCAGGGAGACAGCATTTTGCTGCAGACCCGGGCAGGGACTATTCTGGTGGATGGTGGCAGCAGCAGTAAAACCAATGTAGGTAAATATCGGATTGCTCCATGCCTTGAGTATTATGGTGTGGATTATCTGGATGCGGTGGTGATTACCCATCCGGACAGTGACCATATGAATGGACTGGCCGATATTTTGGAAGGTGAATATGCCGGAAGAGTCGGGCAGATTCTGTTACCGGATATTGCGCCGGAGAGACGCAGTGCGGAATTTCAGCACATCTATACATTAGCGCAGGAATATGAAATACCGGTGAGCTATATGGGAGCCGGAGATAAGATGTTACTTGGGGAGGTGGAACTGTCCTGTCTTCACCCCCAAAAGGGGACTTTGCTTGCGGAAAGTAATGCCTATTCCCAGGTGTATTATCTGACCTATGAGGACTTTTCCCTGCTTCTTACAGGGGATGTGGAAGAGGAGGGAGAGGTGGAGCTTGTGAAGGAATTGCAGAGGTGTGATATTGAGGATGTGACGGTCCTAAAGGTGGCCCACCATGGCTCAAGGTATTCTACCGCAGAAGAGCTGCTGGCGCAGATATCTCCGGAGCTGGCCCTGATTTCCTGTGGGGAGAATAATTCCTATGGACACCCCCATGAGGAAACTCTAAAGCGTCTCTCAGCAGCAGGCTGCAAGGTGATGAGCACGCCGGAGTATGGCGCGATTATTGTGGAAGCGGGAAGGGCAGTGAAGGTGCGATACTGGTGCTCTCCCGACTAAATGTAGAGAAGCGTTTTGCAAATTTGGGAGTAAGAATCGGTCGACAATTTATGAAAGAGAGACAAGTTTTTTTCAGAAATGCATATATTTAGGTGAGAGGAGGAAGGAGTATGTTTAAGTTATTTAAGAAGCAGTCCCCCACCAGAATCATTGCACTTGGCTTTGCAGCGGCAATTCTGCTGGGCTCACTTTTGCTCATATTGCCCTGCAGCGTAAGGGAGGGAGTAAAGCTAAAGTATATAGATGCGCTGTATACAGCTACCAGCGCGGTGTGTGTCACCGGACTTATTGCGGTGGATGCAGGAGATACCTTTACACCTCTGGGACAGTTTTTTCTGGCGCTGCTGATACAGGTGGGAGGACTTGGGGTGACCGCTGTAGGTGCGGGAATCATTGTAGCCATTGGGAAAAAGATGGATTTAAAGGGGCGAAATCTGGTGCAGGAGGCCATGAATCTGGCATCGGGCAGAGGGATTATTAGCTTTGTGAAAAGCATATTTATGACCACCCTTGTGTTTGAAGGCTTGGGGGCGCTGCTGAGCTTTTTTGTCTTTGTGCAGGATTATCCGCTGCCAAAGGCAATCGGAATCAGCCTTTTTCACTCCGTTGCCGCCTTTAATAATTCAGGCTTTGATATTCTGGGAAATCTGCAAAATCTCATTCCCTATCAGGAAAATGTGCTGCTGAATCTGGTGACCTGTGGACTGATATTCTTTGGGGGAATCGGTTTTTTAGTAATCCGGGAGGTATTGGACAAGGGATTTAAGTGGAAAAGGTTCTCCATGCATACCAAAGTGGTACTTGCCATGAGCTTTCTTTTGATAGTGATTGGAGCAGTGCTGATAAAGCTAACGGAGGATATCACCTGGTTGGGAGCATTTTTTACCAGTATATCTGCCCGTACGGCGGGCTTTTCCACTTTCCCGCTGGGGGACTTTACTGCGTCGGGACTTCTTGTTGTGACGATACTGATGTTTATCGGTGCATCCCCCGGTTCTACGGGAGGCGGTATTAAGACAAGTACCTTTTTTGCACTGCTTCAGGGGATTAAGTCTGCTGCTACGGGGAGGTCAGAAAAGGCATTTCATTATGCCATGCCCAGGGAGGCCTTCCACAAGGCAGCAGTCATCACCATGCTGGCAGCAGGCGTGGTTTTTCTGGGCACCTTTTTCATGACCATTATGGAGCCCGGATTGCCCTTGGAGGACATTTTATTTGAGATAACCAGTGCTTATGGAACCGTGGGGCTTTCCACGGGGATTACACCGGAGCTGGGCGTGGATAGTAAGCTGCTATCCATACTTATCATGTATATTGGAAGGCTGGGACCACTGACGGTAGCTTCTCTCTGGTACTTTTCCAGAGGGGAAAGGGTGAAATACCCGGATGGCAATATTGCCATCGGATAGGAGGAGTGTATGTTTAAGAATAGTAAAAATGATAATCCCACATATGGAATTGTAGGACTTGGCAGATTTGGCTATGCCCTTGCCATGGAGCTTTCCAAGGCAGAAGCGGATTTGATAGTGCTGGACGAGAGTGAAGAAAAGATTCGGGAGCTGCGTGAGGTGACAGAAAATGCCTTTGTAGTAAAAAATCTGGATAAGAAGGCACTCCGGGAAACCGGGATTCAAAACTGTGATGTGGCGGTGGTGTGTATCGGAGAGCATATGGACACCTCCATCCTGACTACGCTGAATCTGGTGTCCATGTCCATTCCTAAGGTTATCGCCAAGGCTACCAGCGCGGAGCATGGTATTATTTTGGAGAAGCTGGGGGCGGAGGTGGTGTACCCGGAGCGGGATATGGCCATTCGACTGGCCAATCGCCTGGAGGCTGCCAGAGTCATGGATTTTGTCCAGCTCAGTGAGAAAATAAATGTGTCTAAAATGCAGATTACTCAGAAGCTGGAGGGAAAAACGGTGGTGGAGCTGGATTTGCGTTCCAAGTTTGGGCTGAACATTATCGCTATTGAAAATGGCGGAACGGTTACAGAGATTATCAGTCCCACATATAAATTCCGGAAGAATGACATTCTGTATCTGGCAGGCAGTAAGGAGGGCCTGTTTACCTTCGGAGAATGGATTGAAAAATAATATTTTCTAACATCGCTTTTTTGCGGAGAGAGTTTGTGGTAAACTGAGTAAAGTGAAAAATTAATTCAGTTAGGTGGAGCAGTTCATGCAGCGTATCAACAATGATATTAAAAGCGGACAATTTAAGCCGGTGTATTTGCTTTTCGGGGAGGAGCGGTATCTGCGCAGGCAGTATCGGGACAAATTAAAAAATGCCCTTTGTGCACCGGACGACAATATGAACAATCATTTCTATGACGGCAAGGGGATTAACGTGGGAGAGGTCATCGACCTGGCGGAGACCATGCCCTTTCTGGCAGAGAGACGTGTGATTTTCATGGATAACAGTGGTCTGTTTAAGTCCGGGGGAGAGCAGCTGGCAGAGTACCTGGGAGGGCAGAACGATACCACGGTTTTCGTGTTTACCGAGTCGGAGGTGGACAAGCGAAGCAAGCTTTTTAAAGCTGCTTCTGCAAAGGGCTGTGTGGTAGACTTTGCGGTGCAGGATGAGAATACCCTAAAGCGCTGGGTGGCCGGAATGCTGGGCAGGGAAGGCAAGAGGATTACGGAAAACAATGTACTTCTTTTTTTAATCACAGTAAATACTTTGTTAGGGTTCTACTTAAAGTTTACATTTTCCATTAGATCCTCCTTTCTTAGTAAAGATAACAACTCCATTCTAAATGAAACCCATTCTA
>CAZOSU010000156.1:0-6447 GCA_964582515.1 uncultured Acetatifactor sp.
AGAGCCCGTCAGGGAGAAAAACGGCACCTTCGCCTCCCCTGCCACAGCCTTGGCAAGCAGGGTTTTTCCTGTTCCGGGAGGACCCACTAACAGGGCTCCCTTGGGGAGCCTCGCGCCAATCTTAGTATACTTGGATGGGTCATGGAGGAAATCTACGACCTCCACCAGGGACTCCTTCGCCTCATCCTCCCCGGCCACATCCTTAAAGGTTACGCCGGTTTCCTTCTGTATATATACCTTGGCATTGCTCTTGCCCACGCCCATGGGACCGCCGGAGCCACCCATCTTACGGAACAAAAATCCAAGTAAAATCCACATAAGAAGCAATGGTACGATTACGGTCAGAAGGAAATTCAGTACGGAATCCATCATGCTGGAGGATATTGCCCTCATAGTAATTTCCGTATCATGAGTCTTGTTAAACTCATCCACACGGGCAGTCAGCACATTCCCATCCTCCATAGGAACCGTATAATAAACGATATCACCTATACCAAATGCCAACTCATACATACTTATGGGACGACGTTCTTCGTCTGCGCCTTCCACCATCGTATAGGTAATATTTCCACCGGTCACTTGAATCTCTTCAATTTTCCCGGACTCCAAATCTTGGATAAACTGGGTATAAGGCACTTCCTCCTTTGTGCCACTGTCCATAAAAAGATTCCAGCATAACACAAAGGTAACAATACTGGACAAGGCCCAAAAAAGCACCATCATAATAGAAGGCTTTTTGTTATTTTGTCCATTATTATTCTGCTCATTCCCATGACCACTGTTTTGTCTGTTTTGGTTCTCCATTTATAAAAAATACTCCGTTTCTAATGCTCTAGAAGTCAATAATAGCAAGCTTTTCCCCAATATTCAATAGCACAAGTGTGAAATAATGACCGGGTTTATTAAAGATTTATAAACTTTTTACTCTATCTGCGATTTCTGCGCATACGACGCTTGGCTTCTGTAATCTGTTTCCTTCGCTGTTTTCGGAGGCTTGTCTCTGCATAATTGCCCCGGTAAGACCTCCGGCCTCTCTTGTCCGCCATCCGGGCAAAGCGACCCCTTCGCTCCGGGAAATGGTAATTCTTTAAGAAGAGGTACCCCACTATTAGTACCACAATACCGATTGCAATGCCAAGAACAATTTTAAGAAGCTTCCAGACATCAATAAACATAAAGCTTGGTGGTGCTTCTTCCTTAATGGTTTCTTCCGCCGGCTCTTCTTCCACACCTGCCACAAGCTCCTTCACCGGTTCCTGGCTCTCAAATTCATAGCCTTCCACCTCTGTCTGCATCAAGTCCACGGAAGCACTTCCCACAAACTCACCCTGAAAGGTGTAATTTATCACTGCCGCCTGTCCTTCCCCCGCATCCTCATAAGAAATGGTCGATGTCAAATCTGCAAATTCCGCCGTCTTAGGAATCACCACATAGGACGTTTCATTTAAAGAAAGTATGGGCTGGGAATTTCCGAAAATATCATTTTCTCCATAGAAAAGTCCATCGGAATCAATGCTGTACTTTGTCTCCTCCTCCGATACCACCTTTTTCTGGAAATTTTCAAAGCCGTAATTAAACAGTGCAAGGGTATCCTCATACTGCTCCGGTGATTCGTCCTTTAAAACCACACAAATCAGCCGCATTCCATCCTTTTCCGCACAGGACACAAGACAGCTTCTGGCCGCATTGGTGTATCCGGTCTTACAACCCACCAGATATTCGTACTCATAATCGCCACCGGGAATCAGCTCCATCTTGTTTACTTCCATCTTCTCATCGGTCTGATACTCCGTGGGCAGGATATGAAGAATTCTGGTCTTGGTCATTTCACACAGTATATCCTGCTTGAAAAATTCCCGTCCAATCATCGCTAAATCATAGGCAGTCGTGACATGGTTTTCATCCGGCAGACCATTGGGGTTAACAAAATTGGAATTTAAGCATCCCAGCTCCTTAGCCCGCTCATTCATAATCGGCGCAAAATTTTCCCAGTCACTTCCGCAGATATACTCCGCAATTGCAAAGGAAACCTCATTGGCGGAACGCATCAAAATTGCCTTGAGGCAATCCTCTACCGTCAGCTTTTCTCCCTCATCCATGGCGATATGATTGCTGTCATAGGGAACATCAAAAACTGCCTTATGGGAGAATTCCACCCACTCATCCATCTCACATTCCTCCAGTGCGATGAGGGTTGTGAGTATCTTTGTTGTGCTGGCCGGATACTCCTGCTTATGGATGTTCTTATCATAGAGAATAATACCGGTGTCCGCTTCCATCAAAATGGCAGCTTCTGCGCTGACAATGGGTCCCTGTGGCCAATCCTTTACGCCATTGGTTCGTACCTCTATCGCCTGATTTGCAGCGATACGCTCATCGGATGTAATTGCGTGGGCTGTAATTGGTGTATTCAGCATCTGTGCAGCGATAAGGATGCCACAAAATGCTTTTGTAAGTTTGTAGAATTTAGACATAGGATAACCTTTCAAACGTTTTACAGTTCATTCCCGCATGTAAGCATCCTTTTGTGCTTTTGCATGCATGAGTGAACTGTTAATATCATACACTATTTTGTGCAAAAAGGGTACTTTTAAATACACAAAAAATGATGTATATTATATGTAACTATTGAGAGCTTAGCAAATTTATGAAAAAAGACCTGGCAAGCCTGCTTGTAAAGGCCTTTTTTCATAATCTGAATGATTGCTATTATATCTATATCAGTGACAGAAAAGGAAGAAACAAATGAGATTAAGAAATGTTCGTGGTTCCAGAGAGACCATCGCAGAAAGTAATTATGTGGTGCATGAGGATATTATGTTTGACCAGCCGGGCAAATGGCATGAGATTTTCGGCAATGAAAATCCCATTCATATCGAAATCGGTATGGGCAAGGGGCAGTTTATTCACGCCCTGGCAAAGCTGCATCCGGAGATTAACTATGTAGGTATTGAAAAATACTCCAGTGTTCTTCTCCGTGCCATTCAGAAAATGGATGCAGAGGAGCTTCCTAATTTAAAATTTCTCCGCATGGAAGCAGAGGACATCACCAAGGTATTCGGCAAGCATGAGGTGGATAAAATCTACTTAAACTTCTCCGACCCCTGGCCCAAGGACAGGCACGCAAAGCGTCGTCTTCCTTCCAGAGAATTCCTTGCCCGTTACAACGAAATCTTAAAGCCGGATTCCCGCCTGGAATTTAAAACGGACAACCGTCCCTTATTTGACTTTGCCGTGGAAGAATTAGAGCCCGCCGGCTGGAAGGCTGAGGTCATCACCTATGACCTCCATGCGGACGAAAAGCTGGTAGAAGGCAACATCATGACGGAGTATGAGGAGAAGTTCTCCTCCATGGGAAATCCCATTTGTAAGTACATTATTTATAGATAAACAACAAGGCGCAGAAAATTCATCTGCGCCCTTTTTTATACTACTGTTTCTTTCTATTACCTAAGGAAAATCCGGAAAGTGCCGCAAAGAACACACCCATTCCCCAGTCTCCGAAGAAGCTACCCACACATTCATAATCCTTTAATATTGCAGGAAGCTGCTTCAGCACTACAAAAAACTCTGCTCTTCCCGGACTACCCACGCTGAATGCCTCTGTAAAATCCCATGCATAAGCTACTGCATTCCCAAGAAGAAGAACTACCAGACTAACCAGAATACACCATACAATAGCGCCGCCGGTGACTTGGCGCTTACCAATCTTTTCATATCCAAACAGGGCCGCTCCCGCCGCCACACAGCCGGTGATTCCTGCGATATAACCCAGCTTATAGATAAGCACCCACAGCACACCTCCCACACAGGCACAAAGCAGGGATGCCACCAGAGCAACCAACAAATTTCCCTGTGTCTCCACCTCCAGACTGCCACTGTATGTAGCCTCCGTGGTGGCACTTCCTCCAAACACTTCTGGATTTCCCCCAGCCGGATTACTGCTGTCATATGCAGCCTGTTCCAAGATTTTCTCTCGAGTCTCCTGCTCCTTCTGTTCCTGCTCCTTTTGCTCCCTGCCACGGTTTATCACCTTCACAATCGCTACCACAATCAGAAGCAGTCCCACAATAATCATCACCACAGAAGTGGAAATACTGTTTTCCTCCGTGGCCGGCTCCATTGTGGTATCCAGATAATAGGTGCCCAGATAATCCGCAAAATTGGTCTCGTCCAAAAACTCCTCGTCCCAGAACATATTAAAAAAATCTATAGCGTATTCCTGCAGCTCCTCATCAATTTCCACTGCATAGCCTTCCACATATCCCAATTCAGGCACCTTTTCAATGTCCTGATAAGTATACTCATAGTTGGCAAGAAACTCTTCCTCCAGACGGTCATTATCCATGCAGATGATATATCCGTACATATCCTCATCATACACCAGATAAAAGCCCTGGGACGTACTATAGGTATACTCCGCGAAGGGGTCCGAAATAAACATAAACTCCAGCATCTGGCGCTCCTCAGAAGACGAATACAGGTCAAACCACTGCACCTCCATATTTTCCCTGGCTTTCGCTGCTTCCTGATAATATCTGCCAAGCCCTGTAATACCGGTCAGCATCAATCCCACTCCCAGCACTGCGATGAGAAGACACAACCATATAGGGGTTATTTTCTTTTGTGCATTTTCCATAATCTGCTCCTTACAGCTGCAGAGCACTCACCAGAAAGTCAATCAAACGCTTTCGGTACTCACCCAGCATAACATTCTCTTTTGTATTATCGTATTTATTATTTCCCTTTTCCACGAAACGGGTTCCCGTATTTCTATTTACAGAAATAGAGTCCAACGGCCAGCCCGCATGACGAAGCGGCGATACCTCTTCCACCATATAAAAGGCACTGCATCTGGTCGCTTCACTGTTTTCCATAAAGGAATACACCTGCCCCTTATTATATACCGCAATACCATCCAGATAATAAGCCAGCACCTTACCGCCAAGAGAATGTACCAGTCCGCTATAGTATTCTATCATTTCCTCATCATCCAGACGTTTTCCCCGGGGAGTACGGATATTCAGTCCCGGCTGCCGCTCATCCTCTAAGGTAAGCTCAGCAAAATATAATCCCGAATCATTGCATATCACATAATCATAATACTGTCCGTAAAACTTCGCCTTCAAAATGGCATTCTCCTCCGGGGTATTGCCGCTCTCCTCCGGCTCCTGCGTAATATTCAAATCCTTCAAGGTACAAAATGTCACATCATACCCCGCCAGCATCTTTTCAAAACGGGTAACTTTCGACGGATTCGTGGTTCCGATTAAAATTTTCATTTGTTTTTTCTCCTTTTCCCCCACATCTTACGCCAAAAATAGGAAATTTGCAAGTTGTACCACAAAACCGCCCTTCGGTTTCCCAAGGGACGGTTCTCATTTTGCATATATTATCTTACTTCTTCTCTGATACTGATTGCATCTAATCGGCAAGCCTTTCCGTCCTTCATTTCCGGCCAGTCCTCGATAAATACCTTGGTATCCTGGTAAAGAGCCGTAATCACAACGGTAAGCTTTTCGGGATGCTTCAAATAGCCAAGACTTAACGGTACAATCTGTCCGGTAAAGAAATGGTCATTTATCTTCTCGCCGTCTGCATAAACATCCATCTTAAATCCGGCATATTTCACATCTAAAATGGTATCGCGGCCACCTACCCTGTCTGCCTTCTCACCATAGCTTACAGTGATTTCATAGGTAGCCGTATTTTCATCACTTGACACAAGTGTCATAGAAGCAGTAGCTTCCTTCACATCCACATGTCTGTCATAGATATAAAAGCTTCCGGCATTTGCCACGCATTCAAAGCCGGGCATATTCTCCATCTTAGGGTAACAGGTCACGGTAGTGTCCGGTCCGCCCACAATCTGAAGCTTTCCATCCTCTACCCACACGAAATTCTCTGAAAGAATCAAATAATCCTGTCCATCCAGGGTCACCTTCCAGGATTTCAGGGCATCCGCCTTGGACAAATGCAGAATTTTCGCCGGCTTATCGTTCTCCCATACAAAGTCAGGATTTGCATCACCGTAGAATACATAGGTGGTCTCTCCCCCATTACGGATAGCATAGGCAGGAGTAGCCGTCGCACATTTGAGCACCGCATCCCCCAGCTTCATATTGTAAGGATAAAATCCAAAGGCGCCTGATTCAATGGTAGTTACCGGGAAGATAACTTCTCCCCCGGGTGCTTTTGACACCAGTGTCACATCTTTATGAGTATCCATTACACGTCTTCTCTGGTAATTATTAAAGAAAATGTAGCCATGGTCTTCATTATGTCTATCAGAAAGGCGTAGGGTATGCATATCCTCCGGCTTTACATTGTCCGGATAGACCTCCTCACGGAGCGTCACAAAATCCTCACCCCATTCTGTCAGGAAGCTTGCCAGCAATTTCAATTCACGATAGCTGTTACAAATACTTCCATACTGACGGAGAGGTG
>CAZOSU010000157.1:0-6412 GCA_964582515.1 uncultured Acetatifactor sp.
GGGCTTTTCTAAGCAGCAATCTAAGCGTTCGAAGAAGGAGCACAGACAGATTACAGCACAGTATATAAGCTTTGGGAAAAGATTTTTATATAGGCTGATAATGGTTGTAACCCTGCAGCCCATCCGTAAATGGATGGCAGAATCCCCCAGATTATCCGGCTTCTATATGGGGCTTAAGAAGCGATTATACAAAAATGGATAGGAGCAATGTATGGCTTTGTTTGTCGGTGTAACCCTGCTTGTGCTGGTTATGTCCTATTTCTGCAATAACACTGCACAGGTACAACTAAATATGGGAACCGATAAGAGGCGCGGAGGAATATGCCGGACAAGACAACATGTTTTGAATCTTTGGATATGTGCGGGAATATACGTTGTGCTGACGGCATTGTCGGCTTGTCGTATTGCAAGTGGAAATGACTATTGGGGATATAAGGAAATCTTCAGCCTGATTGCTCAGTATCGTACCGTATCTACGGAAATCGGGTTTAACTGGTTTGTGCGAGGAATGCAGGCCTTGTTTGGAACAGAGAAATATCTGCCTATTTTTGGTGCCATTTCCATCATTACGGTATTCTTTTTTGTAAAGGCAATTTATGACCAGGGAGAATGGTTTTTGGGAACCATGTTCCTGTTTTTAATGAACGGATATTACTTTTCAAGCTTTAACTCTATCCGGTATTATCTGGTTCTTGCCATTGCCATGTACACCATGAAGTTTGTGCTGAAGGGGGAATATGGCAAATTTATTGTGTGGATTTGTTTTGCAGCCCTGTTTCATAAATCTGTGCTGGTGGTAATTCCTGTGTATCTGCTGGCAAAGTGGCTGGCAGGCATCCAGTTAAAGCCTTGGCATTATGCGCTGGGAGCATTGTTTGTCCTTAGCTTCGTGGTATGCAGGGATTTATATCGAGAGATAATATTTTTCTTTTATGAGTATTATGAGGGCTCAGCCTTTGATGTGACGGATTATTCTCTGGCCAATATTGCAAAATGTCTGGGAACTGTGGCGTTGTCCCTGATATGCTATAAAACAGGGCTGAGGGATAACGAGCGTAATCGGTTTTATTTCTTTTTGAATATTGGTGGGCTGGTGCTTTATACGGTGGGGGCATTTATTCCTACGGTCACCAGAGTGGCTTACTACCTGGTGATTTCTCAGATTTTCCTGATACCCAATCTCCTTTTGTCCATGAAGGAGGGGATTTGGAAGAAGATATTCATTGCAGGTGTGACGCTTGTATTTGTAATGTATTTCGTCCTGTTTTTGAAGTCGGCATATTCAGTGGATGTAAGGCTATTACCTTATCTGAATTGGATTTTTAATTAGTGTGGAGGTACATTTGTGAAAGTACTTTGGCTGTGTAATATTATGCTGCCGGTAGTGGCAGAGCATTTGGGATTGGAGGCGTCCAATAAGGAGGGCTGGCTATCCGGGCTGATGAATGTGGTTCTGCAGAGGCAGAAGGAAAATGACATCCGGCTGGCGGTGGCATTTCCGGCAGCGAAGAAGCAGACCTTAGAGGTACCCATACAGGCAGGGGGTGGTCATAGCATGTTGACCTGCTATGGATTTCAGGGACAGTATCCTGACAGCCCTGAAATATACGATGAAACTCTTGAGGTGCAATTAAGGGAGATTGTTGAGGATTTTGCACCGGATATGGTGCACATCTTTGGTACGGAATATCCCCATACGCTTGCAATGTGTAAGGTATTTCCTGACAAGGAGAGGATTCTGATAGGGCTTCAGGGCATTATTTCTGCCTGTGCACGGGCGTACTATGCCGATTTGCCCGGGGAAGTAATTAACAGTGTGACCTTTCGCGATGTAATTCGTAAGGATAGTATCAAGCAGCAACAGCATAAATTTGTACTTCGGGGTGCCATGGAGGTGGAAGCCTTGAAGCTTGCAGGGAATGTGACCGGAAGAACGGCCTGGGATAAGGAGAAGGTGGCAGGGTATAATGGAAAGGCCAGATATCATCATATGAATGAAACCTTGCGCCCCATATTTTATAAGGATAAATGGCAGCTGCAATTATGTGAGCCGTATTCCATATTTGTAAGTCAGGGAGATTATCCGTTGAAGGGACTTCATTATATGCTTCTGGCGTTGCCCGGCATCAGAGAGCAGTATCCATCTGTGAAGCTTTATGTAGCAGGTCCGGATTTGACGGACACAAAGACCTGGAAGCAGAGGCTGAAGCTTTCCGGCTATGGTAAGTATCTTCGTAAGCTGATACGGGAATATGGGCTGGAAAAACAGGTATGTTTTTTGGGGAAATTGACTGCGGAGGAGATGAAGGAGCAGTATTTGAAGAGTAATCTGTTTGTATGCTGTTCTTCTTTGGAGAATTCTCCCAATTCCCTGGGAGAGGCCATGCTGCTTGGCGTACCCTGTGTCAGTGCCGGGGTGGGCGGTGTACCCAGCATCTTTGCAGATGGCCGGGACGGACTTTTATACCAAAGTGATGGGAAAAGTGGTGAGGAAGTGGTGGAAAACCTTACGAAGGCCGTACTTGACATGTGGAAAAATCCCCGGATGCAGGAGGAGTATTCTGCCGGCGCGTCTGCACATGCCAGGAGTACCCATGATGGAGAAAGAAACTATCAGCGACTGGTAGAAATATATAAAGATATTGTAGGGAGGGACGAGATGTAATGAGAGTACCGGACTTTATATTTGTCTCCAACTATATTAATCATCATCAGATTCCCTTTTGTAATGATATGAATCGTTTCCTTGGCGGGAGGTTTGCCTTTGTCCAGACGGAGCCGATGGAAGAGGAGCGGAAGCAGATGGGCTGGAAGGAAGAGCAGCTTCCTTACCTGAAATGCTACTATGAACAACCTCAGCTCTGTCGTCAGTGGATAAATGATGCAAAGGTTGTCATGTTTGGCGGCGTGGAGGATGAAAGCTATATTTTGCCAAGGCTAAAAGAAGAAAAGCCGGTCATCCGTTGCAGCGAGAGGATATATAAAACGGGACAGTGGAAGGCAATATCTCCCAGAGGACTCATACGAAAATATACGGACCACACCAAGTACCGGAATAAACCCATATACATGTTGTGCGCAGGGGGCTATGTTCCTTCTGATTTTCACATCGTTGGAGCTTATCCGGGTAAGCTTCTGCGCTGGGGCTATTTTACGGAAACCAAGCATTATGATGTACATAAGCTGATGGAGAAAAAGGAGCCTGCAACGATTTTATGGGCAGCCAGATTTATTGATTGGAAGCATCCGGAGCTGGCGCTTAAGGCGGCCAAGTATTTGAAGGATAAGGGCTGCCGTTTTCAGCTGAGGATGGTGGGCGGTGGTACTCTGGAAGAAAAGGTGAGCGGATTAATTAAGGAGTATGAACTGTCTGATTGCGTGCAGCTTTTAGGCTACCGCACTCCAGCGGAAGTAAGGGAACTGATGGAAGCGTCGGACATTTTCCTGCAGACAAGTGATAGAAATGAAGGCTGGGGAGCGGTTATCAATGAAGCCATGAACAGTGGTTGTGCGGTGGTGGCTAATTACATGATTGGAGCAGCGCCCTTTTTGATACAGCATGGAAAAAACGGACTGGTGTATCGGGACGGCAGTGAGCAGGATTTGTTTGAGAAGCTGGAGCTTTTGCTAAAGGATAGAGGGCTTTGTCATAAAATGGGGAATGCCGGTTATGACAGCATAATCACAGAGTGGAATAGTGAGCAGGCAGCCGGACGTCTTCTGGCATTTTGTGAAAAACAGGGATTTTTGCTCCGGGAGGATTTAAGGGAGCTGGTGAATGGTATGGACCGGGAGACGTGGGAGAAATACCGGAATCCCATAAGTGGTCCCTGTTCCCGGGCACCGGTAATTTCAGAACGGAAAATGTATAAGATGCTGACATGGAAAGGAAAAGATAATGAATCAGGAGCTGATTAGTATTATTGTCCCTGTTTACAATATTAAAGAGTATCTGCCAAGGTGTGTGGCATCCTTGTGCGCCCAGACGTATAAGAGCATTGAAATCCTGTTGGTGGACGACGGCTCCACAGATGGTACGGGAGACTTGTGTGATACGCTGGCTTTAAAGGACCAACGTATCCGGGTGTTTCACAAGAAAAACGGCGGCTCTTCTTCTGCTCGTAATCTGGGAATTGCACATGCCAGAGGTGATTATTTGGCCTTTGTGGATAGTGACGATTATGTTTCCGAGGAAATGTATGCCCTTTTGCAGGAAGGAATGCAAAAGTATCAGGTTGCGGTAGCACAGATTGGAAGGGATGAGCTGGGAGAGGACGGGAGTCGTCTTCCGGATGTATGTATCCCTCCTAAGGAGCCGGAAGTGATTCCTGAGAAGGTGTTTTTGACAGAGCTTTTGATGCATAGAGGGGATTGCTCCTTTTGCACCAAGCTTTTTAAAAGGGAGCTGTTTGAAGGGAAAAAATTCCCGGAGGGAGCTCTAAATGAGGACTTCCGTCTTTTGATAGAGATGCTCCCGCAGATAAAGAATATTTTGTCGCTTCCCCAGCAGACATACCATGTCTTTTATCGTATGGGGAGCAATACCCGTACCAAAACCGGTTTTTCGCGAGTGTATGGGGATATTGTGGAGAATGCGGACTGGGTATCCGCGCTTGTAGATAAGCAGTATCCTGAGCTTCGGGAGCATGCCATGCGATTTGGTATTTTTCAGAGAATTGAGTATATGCTGCATGTACCCATTTCTATGATGAATGGAACCAATGAGATGTACAAGGCAATTATTCGTTTTTTGCGTGTTAACTGGTGGGAGGGCATGAGAAATCCCTATCTGACAAAAAAGAACAAGTGTTATCTTACTATTTTTGCTACTGCGCCGAAACTGGCAAGGCAGCTGCATAAGATGTTGGGCAGGGCAAACTAAAGAATCCTCACCGAAGCTGGTGGAATCAATTCCTATTGTTTCGGTGAGGACTTTTTCTTTTGGAAGGATGAAATGTTTTTGGAGCATCAAAATGACGGATAAAGTGCAAAATCAAAGCGGTAATGCATCTGAATGCAAGAAAAATGTCAAAATCACCATTGCTTACGGTATTCCGTGGGGGAACAGCCTTCCACCTTGCGGAAGGCTCTGGCGAAATAATTACCATCCTCCATACCGCATTCTTGCCCCACCTTTTCAACGGGCAAATCCGTAAAACGGAGCAGTCTCTTGGCGGTGGTGATGCGCTGGTGCATCACATACTGCATGAGAGAAATGCCAAATTGCTGCTTGAACAATTTCGCCAGATAATATTTATCAATGAAAAACTGCCTGGAGAGGTCATCCAAAGTGATTTTCTGTTGCAAATGTGTATCCAGATACTCTTTTACATCCATCAGGGAACGTTTGCTCCCTTTCTCAGGAATACTATGCACCGGCTGCCAGCTGTCCTCCATAAGAAGGGTCAGCAGCATGGTTATTTTTTCGCAAATTTTCATATCCTTTAGATAGATATCCCCATCAGCGATGGAATAGATGGCGTCTACCAGCAAACGGTAGCTCTCGCTCCTCGTGGGCGTAAAATGGGCACTGCCGCCACGCTCCAGATATTTATCATAGATGGCGCTCATATTGGGGCCGTTAAAATGTACCCAGCGCAGAGTCCACAGGTCGCTTCCGGTGGTATGAGCATAGGGGTGCAGGCAGTCGATAAACGCACAATCCCCTGTCTGTAAAGAATACTCCCTTCCATTGTATGTCAGGTGGCCGCTGCCTTCCTCCACAAGGAAAAAGAGATAGGAGGACAGTCCCTTTCGGCGGCTGGTGTGTGGCATGGCCGCTTTCAGATACCCTACCTCCTGCAAATGGAGCAGATTGGTGCGGGCAAAATCGGATGGTGTGTGAAGGATTCGTCTGGTGTGGACAATATCTCCCTGAAAGGTAGTAGAGAGCATGAATAAGCACCTCCTGTCTTTTATGATATCACCATATCAAACCAAGATTGTGCTAGTCAAGTACAAGATTGTCCATTAAAATAAAGAATATAAGGATATAAAATATGTGCTAGTGTAATGATAATAAGCCGATAAAAGGAGAAGAATATAAATGAAAAAAGCATTAATCACAGGAATCACGGGGCAGGACGGCTCCTTTCTTTCAGAGTTTTTATTGGAGAAGGGCTATGAGGTGCATGGAATCATCCGTCGCAGCTCCATCTCCAATACTGCGCGTATTGACCATTTGATAGAGGCTGGGAGCATACAGCTCCATGAGGGGGATTTGACAGACTCTTCCTCCATTATCAGAGTGATTGCTCTGGTGCAGCCTGATGAAATCTACAATTTGGCGGCCCAGTCCCATGTGCAGGTGTCCTTTGATGTGCCGGAATATTCAGGGGATGTGGATGCCCTTGGTGTGACAAGAGTTTTAGAGGCAGTGAGAATTCTGGGCTTGGTGGACAAGACCCGTATT
>CAZOSU010000158.1:0-5611 GCA_964582515.1 uncultured Acetatifactor sp.
CACGCTTAGCCTCCTTTAACACTCTAAGAAGACTCTTCATATCGTGACCGTCCACCGGTCCTAAATAGGTAAGTCCCATATCCTCAAAAAACATTCCGGGAATTACCAGCTGCTTTACACTGTTTTTGGCCTTGCGAAGACTGGATACCATATTGTCCCCATGCTTCGTGCCAAGAAGCGCATCATAAATCCCCTTTTTCAGGCCCAGATATCCATCCGCAGTACGAATATTGTTCAGATACTTGGATACACCGCCCACGTTCTCGGAAATGGACATATTATTATCGTTCAATACCACGATAAAATTGGTGTCCATCTTTGCCGCATTGTTCAGAGCTTCATAAGCCATTCCGCCGGTAAGGGAACCATCACCGATAACGGATACAATGGTATTCTCCCCACCCTGGATATCCCTTGCCATGGCAAGACCCAGCCCTGCGGAAATGGAGGTGGAGCTGTGTCCTGTATCAAAGGCATCACAGTTTGATTCCTTCCGTTTGGGAAAACCACTGAGTCCATGATACTGGCGAAGAGTGGTAAAGCCTTCCCTCCTGCCCGTCAGAAGCTTGTGCGTATAGGACTGATGTCCCACATCCCATATAATCTTATCCTCCGGCAGATTTAAGGACAAATGCAGTGCCATGGTTAACTCCACAGCTCCCAGATTAGAGCCTAAATGTCCCCCGGTTACACTGATGGACTGAATCAGAAACTCTCTGATTTCCTCTGCCAGTGCTTCATAATCCTTTGCATCAATATTCTTTATATCATTTGGATTTTTAATCTGTTCAAGTAACATATCCGCTCCTATTTTGTACGATAAATCAAGGATTGAATCAGTTCACACAAAAAGCTGCTGTCCCCGGAAAAGCCTTCCAGAATACCAATCGCCTCCCGGGATAATCTTTCCACTTCTTCTTTTGCCTCTTCCAGCCCCTTTAATGTTACAAAGGTCTGCTTATTATTCTTTTCGTCACTACCGATGGGCTTGCCAAGCTCCTCCTGCGTACCTGTCACATCCAGAATATCATCCTGAATCTGGAAAGCAAGACCCACATTATTGGCACACCTTTCTATCCTACGAACCTCATTTAGGCTGGCACCTGCCAAAATGGCACCTATCATCATAGAGGCCTCCACCAAAGCCGCCGTTTTATGCTTGTGGATAAATGTCAGCTCCTCTATGGTCACTGACTCCTTTTCCTCTGCGGCAATATCCGCGGTCTGCCCACCAATCATACCAAAAATTCCGGCTTTCTGAGCAAGCACCTTTAAGGCTCTCGCCACAGAAACCTCTCTCATGGAGTTTATTCTCTCCGGCTCATTGTCCCCTGCAACCTCAAAGGCCTTCAATGCCGTTTCAAAAGCATAGTTAAGAAGCGCATCTCCGGCTAAAATTGCATTGGCTTCTCCGTACACCACATGGGTAGTTTTTCTTCCTCTGCGATATTCATCATTGTCCATAGCCGGTAAATCATCATGTACCAGAGAATAAGTATGAATCATCTCCATGGCCGCCATAAAGGGCTTAATTTCTTCCCCTCTGCCCCCCAAGAGACGGTATGTCTCATTCATGAGCATGGGGCGGAGTCTCTTACCACCGGCCAAAATACTGTAATTCATAGCCTCAATCACTATCTTCTGGTAGCCTTTCTCCTCCGGCAGAAAGCTTTTTATTATCTTTTCTATCTCATTTACCTTATCCTTTACGGACTCTTCAAATATACTCATATTGTAACCACACCGGAAAATCTACAGATTCTCCAGCTTCCCTTCTGCCGTCAGCTTTAATACCTGCTTCTCTACCTTATCAATCTGGTCATTGCAATCCTTTAATATCTTCATTCCCTCTGCATATGCCAAAAAGGCATCCTCTAAGGATACCTCATCACTCTCAAGCCTTGCTATGGTTTCCTCCAATTTGGCGAAGTTTTCTTCAATTGTCATACTCTCATTCCTCTGAAATACCGCTCACCCTGGCCTGCATCTTACCATCCGTTACCTGAATGTTAATCACCTGCCCCGGTGTGATGCCCTTTATGCTCTTAATATTGTTCCCGCTTTCATCGGATACATAGGAATATCCGCTGTTTAATTTGTTTAAGGGGCTGACACCCTTAAGCTGCTCTATATAAATGGCCAGCCGATGCCGCTTCTTTGTAAGAATATTCTGCATCAGCTCCTCTATTCTCTCTTCCAGACCCAGCAGATAGGTACGCTTCTCCCTGATACGGTTTTCCGGACTTAAATAACGCAGCATGGCTTCGTACTGCTCCAGTCCGGCCTTTTTTTTGGTCACCACTCTCTGCAAATCCCTGCTTAGTAAATCACCATATCCCTCTAACTGACTTAAGAAAAGCCGCACATCATACACGGCCAGCTCCGCTGCCGCCGAGGGTGTGGGTGCACGTAAATCCGCCACAAAATCTGCTATGGTGGTATCCGTTTCATGCCCTACCGCAGAAATGATTGGCACACTGCAATCAAAAATAGCCTGAGCCACAATCTCCTCATTAAAGGCCCACAAATCCTCAATGGAACCGCCACCCCGGCCTACAATCATCACATCCACGCCCTGCATTTCCAGCGCCCGGATGCCGTTTACAATACTTGCCGGCGCCTGCTCCCCCTGCACGATGGCAGGATAGAGGATAATCTGCACATAGGGATTACGCCTTGTGGCAATCTGGATGATATCCCGCACTGCCGCACCGGTGTCTGCCGTAACCACGCCCAGGGTCTTTATAAACTTCGGCAGTGGCTGCTTATACTGAGGCGCAAACATGCCCCGCTCCTCCAGCTCCCGCTTTAACTGCTCAAACCTCTCATGCAAAAGGCCGGTTCCATCAAGCACCATCTGCTTTGCATAGAGCTGGTACTTACCATCCCGCTCATAGACCGTGATACTGCCGCCCACCACCACCTGCTGCCCATCTCTTAAGGCAAAGTCCAGATTGTACCTGTCCCTTGCAAACATGACGCAGGCTATGACACCTTTTTCATCCTTTAACGTAAAATAAATATGTCCAGAGGAATGATACTTGCAGCCCGATATCTCGCCTCTTACGAAAACGGACTGCAGCATATAATCCTGCGTGAACATATTTTTAATATAAGCATTTACCTGTGTTACCGTGTATACGCTTCTTGCCATATATCCTATTCCTTTTCAGGAACAAATTTTGCCAGTACTGCATTGACAAAGCCGCCGGAGGTCTCCTGCCCATACTGCTTTGCAATTTCCACTGCTTCGTTGATAGCCACATTCACCGGGATATCATCATCAAAAAGCATCTCAAATACGCCGAGACGAAGAATTGTAAGCTCCACCTTACCCATTCTCCTGGTATCCCAGCCCTCTGCCTTTTCATCAAGCATTTTATCAATCTGAGGAAGCTTTTCCAGTACCAGTGCATATCTGTCCTCTATGCTATCCCTTACCTTCTGGGAAAAATTTATCTCATCGTCCTGAAAAAACAGCTGAAGCTGCTCCGGCATATCCTCCGGGGAATTAAACTCAATACGGAACAGCAGTCTGAAAAGCTGCTCTCTCTGCTCGTGTCTGCCCATACAAACTCCTTTGTAGTATACTTATTTTATTTTCACACCGGCAATACGGATGTTTACATCACTACAGGACATACCGGTCATATTCTCAAAAGCGGTCTTTACCTTTTCCTGTACCTTACCGCAGGTAACAGGGATACTGTAGCCATACTCCATCACAACTGCCAAATCAATTCTGACCATATTCTCGGAAACATTCACTCTGATTCCCTTATTCAGGCTCTTAGGCCCCACCTTGCTAATCATTTCGCCCGTAATGTTACCGCCCAGCGCAGAAACACCTTCCACCTCAGTGGCAGCAAGTCCGGCAATCATGGCAAGCACATCGTCCGCTACCGCAACCACACCTGCACCTTCATCCTTAGAAATTACCAGAGTTTTTCTATCTAAGTTCTTTTCCATCCTGATTTCCTCCACTACAATACATACAATCAAATAAACAAGGATTGCATTACTAACATAATAACATAAATACTACCCATTTGTCATCCAAAATGTCAACAGAAATGCCTGATCGTTCTGGGTATAAGCCACAGTGGAATAGGAGTCTCCCAGATAATCAAAAATGCCCTCTCCATCGATTAGGCTCTCCTTAAATGTCTGATAAACACTTTCATCTGCACACTTAAAGTACAGCTCCTCACGACTTTCTGAAATCACCTTCTGAATCAGCCCGGCAATCTGCTGCTCATCATAAGTACTGAAAAAACATCCTTCCCGAACATAATAATTGGCTGCTACAGATACACATTCCGGCATAGGCACTATACTGTCCAGCGTATGGGTACGGAACAAATCCTCTCCCGTGACGCAAAGATAATCGTAGTTGATATTGGGAATCCTCACATTGCTGACATCCATATTTATCACCTGATAGGAGGCATCCCCCCAGGTGGGGTCCATGTAATAATACTCTCCATCCACCTGCACCATATTCCATGCATGTCCCTCGCCGGCTTTCACCAGCCCCTGCACCATGGTACAGTTTACTCCCAGTCTGTTTAGCAGAAACTGAGCGGTCTTGGCATAGCCCTGACACACAGAAGCACCACCGGCAAGTACGGAGTAAATGTTCTGATTGTCCGGTGCGTCCATGTTATACTCCGTGCTTTTGATAATGGTCTCATACACATAACGAACCTTTTCATATTCCGTTGCCTCCGGTGAAATCCCCGCTAAAAGAGCCGCCGCCTTATCTTCGATGACCGTCTTCCTCGTAAGTGCCTCCTCACGGTCCATGGAATAGGTACCGGTAAACTCCACGCTTACCAGCTCGTTCCCTCTGGTATACTTGGTATACTGATATCCCGTCACATAAAAATATTCCGGGTGGTCCATAAGCACACACTGAAAAATCAGGTCAATATTTTCCTCCGTAAGCCCCTGCATGAGCCCTTCCTCCGAAAGCTTCACCGGCTCCTTTTCCATGGCAAGAAGGGAGGAATTCATCCCCCTGTACCAGGACCTTGAGGCCTCGTCCAGCTGTTCATAGGCATATGCCCACTGCGCCGGGTCATCAAATTCCTCTCCCTGCACAGCAGAAAGCTCTGCTGACTCCTGCGCCACCTCTGAGGGCTCTTCCATTTCACTTTCCAAAAGCTCTATGGTAAGCACCTTTTCCCGGGGCTCATCTACATTTACCGGCAAAAAGGACTCCGGCCTGTTGCCACAGCCCCCAAGCAGGCATATTATGAAAATACTGACGACCAGTCCAATTTTTCTCAAAAAAAGTCTCCAATCAAATCTTAATTATTTCTGCCAAATTCAGAAAGTACCAGTCCCTTATTACGGTCCAGGGTCATACCCACACTCCACGAATTCACAAAAAGCAACAGAGGATTGCCCTTCATATCCTTTACCTTCTTCATATCCGAAGTGCCCACAATCTTGGTCAGGTCTACCTCTTCCTTATTCTCTACCCAGCGGATATGCTCGTAAGGAAGGTTCTCTAAGCGAATTTCCACGTTATACTCATTCTCCAGACGATATTTCAGTACATCAAACTGAAGGACACCTACAACACCTACAATAATTTCTTCAAGAC
>CAZOSU010000158.1:5621-6384 GCA_964582515.1 uncultured Acetatifactor sp.
CGGCATACAGATGGTGTCACCGATAGAGAATATACCCGGGTCAAACACACCGATAATATCTCCGGCATAGGCCTCCTCTAAAATCTTACGCTCGTCCGCCATAATCTGCTGGGGCTGGGAAAGGCGCATTACCTTATTTCCCTGCACATGTCTTACCTCCATATTGGCATCAAAACGCCCCGAACAGATTCTCATGAATGCAATTCGGTCTCTGTGTGCTTTATTCATATTTGCCTGAATCTTAAATACAAAGGCACTGAAATCATTTTCTACCGGGTCAATCAAACCCTTGTCCGCTCTTCTGGGAAGAGGGGTTGTGGTCATCTTAAGGAAGTGCTGTAGGAAGATTTCCACACCAAAATTGGTCAGCGCGGAGCCGAAAAATACAGGGGTCAGCTCACCGGCCTGTACTGCCTCTAAATCAAATTCTGCACTTGCACCATCAAGCAAGTCAACCTCGTCCAACAGCTTTTCTGCCGCCTGGTCACCAAGAAGCTCTCTTAAATGAGTCTCATCCTGAATGGATACCTCCTGCGTTTCCCCCTCCTTTGTACCCTTCTCGGTATCGGAGAAGGTGAACACGCTCTTTTTCTCTCTGTCATACACACCCTTAAAGCCCTTACCGGAGCCGATAGGCCAGTTTACGGGACAGGTGGCGATTCCCAGCTCCTTTTCGATATCGTCCAGAAGCTCGAAGGTATCGTTGGCATCCCTGTCCATCTTGTTGATAAAGGTAAAGATGGGGATATGACGCATCACGCAT
>CAZOSU010000159.1:0-6317 GCA_964582515.1 uncultured Acetatifactor sp.
TAATTCTACATAAAAGCTCCATTCTCACTATTATAGTATAAGGTGAAATGAAGCGCAAGGCTTTGTTCTCAAGAAAAATATTTAGATTTTTGTATATTTTTGCTTGCTTTCTTTTTCTGTTTCTGTTAAGATACTACTGTTGTGTTAATATAAACTCAGTTTGAGGAGGTGTAAAAATGGCTAAATGTGATGTTTGTTCAAAAGGCGTTCATTTTGGTAATAACGTGAGCCATTCTCATAGAAGAAGTAACGCTATCTGGAATCCAAACGTTAAGTCTGTTAAATGCAAAGTAAATGGTGTTACTAAGAGAATGCACGTTTGTACCAGCTGCTTAAAATCCGGCTTAGTTGAAAGAGCATAATTGAACCAATCTTTTATATTTTTTATTTAAAATCGATTTTAAGTAAAAAACCTGTTCCGGTAGGAACAGGTTTTTTTGTGCGCTCTTTTATTCGAAGTCATAATGCTTCTTTTCTCTTTTTAAATTCCTTGTTAATTAGCTGAATCAGTTGTTCATCTCCGCACTGATTATCCGGATGATATATTTTGACAAGATCACGGTAACGCTTCTGCAGGGTAAGGGCAGAATTGGTGTTCCGAAAAAGCAAGGCTACAAAATCCTCGGCATCCGCAATTCCCGGGCTGCTACCACTGTATTTTTGCGCACTCTGGGCATACTTTAGATTTTTACGCTCCTGCTCAAGCTTCTTACGGTCTTCCTCCAGTTCCTTAAATCCTTGCTGTAAAATGGAAAGCTTCTTTTCGAAAAACATATGCTCTTCTCTAAGACGCTTTTGCTCCATTACCATTCGGTGATTCAAGGCGTTCATTTCCTGCGTGTAGGTGGCTCTTTCCTTATTAAACTTGTCCTTCATCTGATTAAGCTCAGAGGCCTCTGTGGAAATACGAACATACTCGTTAAACAGCCACTGCTTCGCTGCCCGTATCTGTTCCTCATCGCTTACTGCCATAATTTTCTCTAAATCCATAGGCTCCTCATAAGAAACGGAAAGATTCTTTATTCCGCAGATTTATTTTCCTCAGGAAATGCAATGTCTACAGCCTGTTCATCGGTGATGCCATCTTCCTTCTTATTTCCGATTTTATCAATCAAATCGGGAACCATATCCAAAATCTTGGTCATCACATCCTGATTTTTCACATTTACCAGCTTGGTAGTACCGTTTTTATTTACAATCAGTACTGCGCTAGGGCTCATTTTCCCTCCAAGTCCGCCACCGCCGGAATTAGAGCTCTTTTGACCGTTCACGCCGGCTCCTGCCCCCATACCAAAGGATACATCCACCAGAGGAATGATGGTCATTTCCCCCACCTTCGTAGGCTCTCCAACAACGGTCTTAGCGCTAAGTACACTATCCATTCCCTTCAGTAATGAATCCACAACACTTTTAATCTGATTTTCTCTCTCTGCCATTTTATCGGCCTCCCTTTTTCAATTTCGAAATAAGTCTCATTAATCGTTTATCCAAATAAATTTGAAGTGCATTCCATGCCAGCACAAATATGGTAATACGCCCCTTTAAGCTACCGGTTACATCGATGATTTCTTTCTCAAAATCCGGTATTAAAATAACATTTTCCCCAAGATAAGAGGACATGATACAATAAACACCGTATAAATAACCGGTGGTATCCGGTGTGGCAAAGCCAACAGTCCCCTGAAAGGTAATCTTTCGCGGACGAATGCTCTTTAGTATTTTTATAATGCGTATTTTACAATGAGCAAGTAAATCTTTGGTATCCTGTTCCTTCAAGATAGCAATATAATACTGGATTTTATCCCTTATGCCAATCCATTTTTCATAAAATGGCTCTTTATCCCGGGTTATTTTTTCCGTCGCTGCAGCACTCTTTTCTTTCGGGGGCGTGCTTTCCTTTTCCTGCTCCTTTGAATTTTCAAAATTCCTTTGATGAGGGGTACCTTCCTTAGGTGTTACCCCCTTATCCTCAACAGGCTCCGCCGTATCCTGCATGCTCTTTTCTTTTTTAGGTGCGTCGTTTTCTTTATCCGGCTTTATCAATTCTATCCATAGAAGCTTCACGGAAAGATAAGGCTCATCAGGATAGGCAGCCTTCACCCTCACTAGTCCCCAAAACCACCTTATTTTTATTAAAGCATATTGCTTTTCGCTATTATATGTACCTTCTCCGGTGTATTTAATGGGTAAAAAAAGTACCAGTAGAAGCACAATAAGAACAAAAAGAAGGAGATAAAGCAGTACAATTCCTATCCACTTTAAAATTTCTGATATCAACATTCTACTTCTCCAATATAAATTCCCGTATCCTCAAATCGCCTCTTTCTTTCAGGCAATCCTGCACAATCTGCTCCACTACCGTCACGGCATCGCCGTGATTATCTGCGATTCCACATACATAGGGAATGTGATTTTCATAATATTTTTGCCCAAGGTATCTGGAGCTGTAAATATCCAGCAGATCCTTCTCATTTCCTGCCAGGGCAATGAGATAAAAATCTGTCATAAGGGGCTTTTTTTCTATTTTCTTTTTTATCTTATCCAGTTTTTCCGTAGTAATACCCTCTCCAAGGTAAAAATTTGAGCTATATATAATCTTCCCCATAATGCTTCCTTCCAAAATTACTCTTAGTATAGCATATTTAAAATAAAAATAAAATGGATTTATCCATTGACGAAAAATACTCTATTTTTTATACTATAAATATAAACACCCTACGGAGGATGAGATGAAAACAATAGCCTGTTTAGCTCTTACAAAAGATATGATTATCGGCAAGGACGTACTCGACCATCATGACCGAGTATTGTTTGAGGCCGGTACCAAGGTTGATGATTCTGTTATTGCCAAATTAAAGCGCTACTCCATTGTATGTGTACAGGTAATGGAGGATATTGACTTTGCAACTACCCATTATGAGAAAATCCGTTGCGACGATAAGTTCAAGGCTTTTGAAATTCTATATGCGGACAGCATTCGCAGATATAAGTCGCTTATGATGTCCCTCATTGAGCATAAGGCACCAATTGATAATAATAAGTTAATGGCGATTTATAACGGAATCCGCTCTGCGGTACCGTCCAATACTGCATTGTTTGATTTTTTATATAATATGGTTCCCAGTGAAGAAGTAATGACCCACTGTCACTGTCTGAATTCTGCGCTGATTGCCGGCGTATTTTCGGAGTGGCTGGGGCTGTCAGAGGATTTTAAAAATACGCTGATTCTTGCAGGCTTTTATTATGATATCGGTAAACTGTTGCTTCCTGTGGATTTACTTTGGAAACCGGGGCGTCTTACCGATGTGGAATATTTAAAGCTACAGTCACATACATCAAAAGGCTTTGCGCTTGTAAAGGATCTGGATATCGACGAATCCATCAAAAAAGCTGTTCTGCAGCATCATGAACGTATGGACGGCAGTGGTTATCCATCCAGGCTGACCCGTAATCAGATTGATACAGTAGCAAAATACTGTGCTCTCATTGATGCTTATGAGGCGATGGCATCCCCCAGAGTATGGCGTTCTTCCATTCCACCTCTTCGTATTATCGAGAATCTCGAAAATGATAAGACTAAGTTTGACCCGGAGATTTTAGTACCGCTTATGAAGCGTATTGCTGATGCGCAGATTGGTACCACGGTACGTTTGTCCGACGATTCTGAATGGGAGGTTTTCATTATTAATCCCACCAAGCTTTCTCGTCCGATGCTTCGTAACAGTAATAATGAGATTATCGACCTAAATACCAGAACAGATTTACAGATTGAAAAAATTATTTAATCAAAAATTCCAAGCCGGTGTGGCTTGGAATTTTTTGACTAATTATAACGCTTGGCCCCCCACTGATTATTCTTCTTTAGCTCCAAATACTCATTATAGGCCTTTTCCAAAATCTGCTTCTCATTTGAAAATTTTAACAAATGATAAGCCTCATGGTACTTGTAGAACCCGGAATCTACGAAATACTCTTCTCTTTGTGGTTTACTGTAATAGCTGTCTGCCATCATCAAATACCAGTGGACATCCTTCTCTACGGTATCTTCGGGTACATTGAAGGTATATTCACTCTTTCCGATATACTTGATAATGGTCGCCTTCGCGCTGGTTTCCTCCATAACCTCCCTAAGAGCGGTTTCCTGATACTCCTCACCCGGCTCTACAGTTCCTTTTGGAAGAACCCATCCCTCATACTTATTCTTATAATTTTTGTATAAGAGTAAAATCTTTCCACGAAAAATTACAACACCACCACAACTGGTCGCTTCAATCATTGCATGCCTCCTTATGGTGTGTCTGTCCTCGACTATGGAAATAGTATAGTACAGATTATCATATTAGGCAAGCAATTTTAATTCATAGTTTCAAAGTAAGCATCAAAAACTCTTCTTGCCATGGGTACTGCATAGTCACCTCCACTGCCCGCACACTCCAAAATAACTGTTACCGCCACCTGTGGGTCTTCAACGGGAGCAAAACCCGTAAACCATGCGTGGGAGTCGGAATTACTGTTATATTCAGCAGAACCTGTCTTGCCTGCAGCAGTGTAGCCATATCCCTGCAGCTTGCTTGCAGTTCCGGACTCTACCACCGCAGTCATAAGCTCCTGCAGGATAGAAGCTTCTTCCTCCGTCATGATTTGTCCGTTTGATTTGGATTTATAGGTTTTAATCACTCTTCCATCCACCGATTCCACTCGTTCCACCAGATAGGGCGTCAGCATTTCTCCGTTATTTGCTATAGCAGCAGTAATCATATTTAGGTGCAAAGGAGTCATCAGCGTTTTTCCCTGCCCGATGGAGGTCTGCATAATATCGTTGGTGGTCATATCCTCCGCCAAATATATACTGCTTTTTGCTGATACAGATGCATCATAGGGCAGCTTTTGATTGAAAAAAAGCTGATTTAACGTTTCTGAAAACTTATTTATATCCAGTCCCGTGCCAATATTGGCAAAGGAGGAATTACAGGATTTGGCAAAGGATTTTGTAAGGGACACTTCGCCGTGCTTCAATCCGTGATAGCATTGTATTTTTGTATTGTCCTTTTTAAATACACCATCACAGGTAAAGGAATAGTCCTGATAAGCTTCCGGATTCTGCCGGATATATTCCAGCGCAGTGATTATCTTAAAGGTGGAGCCTGGCGGATATAGCCCCTGCGTAACACGATTTAAAAGTATGGAGCTGCTCTTATCTGCAACCAGGTCATCCCACAGGCTTATGATTTTATTGGGGTCAAAATCCGGCTTGGATACCATGGCAAGAATTTTCCCTGTCTTTACATCCGTCATGATGATTGCACCGCTATAAATACCCATTGCCTTATCTGCGGCTTTTTGAATGGACACATTTAAAGTGGTATATACGCTATCACCGGGATTTTTCTTCCCCAGTGTAGAATTAGCCACCTTATCCGTAAGATTCAGATTGGAATTAATCAGGTAGTAATTACAAAGCGCTTCCACACCCATACGTCCGTTTACGGAATATCCCACAGAGTGGGCAAAAAGATTCTCATAAGGATATACTCTTGTTTCATTTCCCTCCTCGTCCAGCTTTGACTCTGCAAGCACTTCACCTCCGGCTGCATAAATCGTTCCACGATAGTTCTTTGAAAGTAGGATTTCTGAACGGGAGTTGTAGCTGTTATTAATCATGTCCTGCTCATTATGATATACAAAATTGCACATATATACCATCATACACACAAAAAGCGCAGAAAAAACAAAAGAAATCCACTTAATGGAGCCCTGATTATAGGGAGCATTATTTTTTTTCTGAGACTTTTGAGGCTTGTTCTCCAAGCTCGACTTCGATGATTTCATTGGAGATTTTTCTTTTCTTTTTAATGACACGTTTCCGTCTGCCTCCTTCCTTTTCATTTATGATGGCTATCCCCTGCAATACAAAAAACATCAGCATAGTTGATAAAACTGAGCTTCCTCCATAGCTGATAAAGGGTAAGGTAACGCCGGTAAGGGGAATAAATTTGATTCCGCCCCCGACGGTAAGAAATATTTGGAAAATATATACGACACCGATACCTGTAGCAATTAATCTATAAAAATTATTTTTCTGTGCAAGTGCAATCTCCATCATCATCAGAAAGCAACTGATTATCATCAAAATAAAGCATACCGCAAAAATAGTTCCATATTCTTCGCAAATGGAGGAAAAAATAAAATCCGCCTCCACCAGAGGAATATCGTCGGGATTTCCGCTATAAAGTCCCATGCCGAACCAGCTTCCGCTGCCTATGGCAAATAAGGACTGGGTAATCTTATAGCCCTTACCATCAATATAGCTCCATGGG
>CAZOSU010000160.1:0-6295 GCA_964582515.1 uncultured Acetatifactor sp.
ACATTTGGGATTGTATGATTTCCTTCTGAATGAAGATTTGATAAATATGTAAATACTTATGGGGAAATTGGATGTTCTTGCAGAGCAGCCTGTAATTGTTCGGATATGGAGCGGGGGAAGAAGTTAATAAGGCAGATGAAGTATCCAGTCCTTCGGCAACCATCCAGGAAGCTGCTAAACAGGGTAAGCTCTAGTTTTAAGTCGTTTTTCCTATAGATTAAAGACCTTTTTCGTGTCATAATGAAAAAGGTCTTATTTTGTCGAAAAAATAGGCTAATTTTTTTATAAGGGGAAGAGAGATATGAATCAAAAGAAAAATGCGATGATAGGTATGGGTGCCGTACTCATTGTGGCAATCATTGTTATTGCTATTATCGGAAAAATTATTGCTGCTATTAATAACAAAATCAATTTAAATGATTATCTGACCATTAGATTTAATGGTTATGATACCTACGGAACAGCATCCTTTGATTTCGACACGGAGCAGTTGGTGGAGGATTATAAGGACTTGCTTGAAATAGAAAGTGAAAATGAAATGCTTCGTAAGATGATGGTACTGGAAACCTATGTATCTGCCAAGCTTGATAAAACAGAATATTTAAAAAATGGTGATTCTGTAAAGCTTGAGTGGAAGGTTGATGAGAAGAAGCTGGAAGAAAATCTGGGATGTAAGATTAAGTACAGTGATATCAAAGAGAAGGTTAAGACACTGGAGGAGCTTACAAAATATGATCCTTTCGATGATTTAGTGGTGGTCTTTGAGGGTGTTTCACCCAATGCGAGTGTAAGGATTGATACTTCAAAATTAAAGTATAGTTTCTTGTCCTTTAAGGCAGACACCACCACTGGCTTGGAGGTGGGAGATAAGGTTACAGTATCTATCTCTGATGAAAGCACTATGGAATATTACTGTGCAAGTGAAGGTGTAAAGATTACCAAAACGGAAAAGGAATATACCATAGATAAACTACCGTCACTTATTAAAAAATTGTCTGAGATTCCGGATAAAGAGCTGGACAAGATGAAAAGTGAGTCCGAGGACGCTATGTTTGCATATATTGCACAGCATTGGGCAGAAACAGAAAGCTGTAAGGGAATGGAATTTATAGGCAACTACCTGTTGGTTGCAAAGGATGGTAGTAAAAACTATTTGTATAATGTTTATAGAATTGATATTTCCAATTCTTCTGCGGACTTATCATATTACTGGTACACTTCCTTTGATACGTTGATGCTGCTTGATGATGGTACCTTTACTGTTGATTACAGTGATTATTATACTCCTAATGCTAATCGTTCTGAGTCATTTGTAAATGGTGACTATCGGTACTATGGCTATGAGCATTTGGATTCCCTATTCAATGTCTGTGTGACCAGAAATATTGATAATTATACATACGAATCCAGCGTAAAAGAATAGATTTGATTTTGAATTAATCATCATTTCGTGCATATTTTCATACGTTAAGGCAAGGATTAGGGGCGTTTGTTACACTTGCATTTTGGAGGGCTGTGTGTTAACCTTATCGTAAATTACTTAGGAGGGTGAGTGCTATATGTACTATTGTAAAAATTGTGGTGAACAGTATCAGACCGACGAAGCTGTTCTTTGTGTGAAATGTGGAGTTTCTAAGGGGGTAGGTAATAATTACTGTCATCATTGCGGTAAGCCGGTGACTCCCGATACTGCAGTGTGCTTAAACTGTGGTGTACCCTGTAATGCAGCAGGTACCCAGCTTGCAGCAAATGCGAATCCCAATGCTAAATCAAAGATTGCAGCGGGGCTTCTCGGTATCTTTTTAGGTGCTTTTGGTGTACATAACTTTTATCTTGGCTATACCAAGAAGGCAGTTATTCAGTTGGTAGCTACCATTGTTGGGTATCTTCTTTGCTGTATTGGAGTTGGTGTTTTAGTTGTTATGGGCATCAGTATCTGGGGACTTGTGGAAGGTATCATGATTCTTTGTGATAAGATAAATGTGGACGGTCAGGGTAATCCGTTAAAAGAATAATGTCAGGTGGCTGCATTGTACGTAAGCTTTATGGGATGTATTGTCCGGGCTGCGGTGGAACGAGAGCTGTGATGGCTTTTTTTCAGGGGCATCTACTGGAGTCTCTGTACTATCATCCTATTGTGATGTATACAGTCGTGATGGTATTGTATCATTTAATTTTTCGTAAAAAACCGAAGGTGATTTATCTGTATATTGCGTTAGGAATTATTGTTCTGAACTGCATCGCAAGAAATGTTTTATTGTTGGTATTTCATATCGAAACGATATAAAATATAATAATTACAAAAGGAGAAGAGAAAATGAGCAAGAAAGTAACAGGTATTGTAGCATATATCGGTCTGATTGGATGGTTGATTGCATTCTTAGCAGGCGATAAGGAAGGAGCAAAGTTCCACTTGAATCAGGCACTGGTTATTAATGTGGTATCCTTGATTAATAGCTTAATTCTGTACAGAATATTTGGACTTATTCCTTTTCTGGGTGGTATTTTGAACTTTGTTGTCAGCATTCTTTTAACAGTATGCTGGATTTTAGGTCTTGTTTATGCAATAAAAGAGGAGAATAAGGAAGTTCCTGTTCTTGGAGCAATCAAGCTTTTAAAATAATATGAGAAATAGAAGTGGCTGTCACAAAATTGTGGCAGCCATTTTTTATGAAGGTTGAAATTCTACTGAATGGTAAGTCCTTCTTCATCTGGAGTCTCGCCCCGAAGAAGCGCTAAAATAATATTCACACGCTTGTAAGCACGGGCATAATTCTCGTCCGCGTAGTCTTCCATATTGACAGTGTAAGCATCGTCCCCATACATCAAAGTATAAGAGTTGACTGCTTCAGTCATATACGCACTGGCCTCATCCGCCATTTCTTCCAAATAATCATAATCAGAAGGGAAATCCATCTCGCCAAATTTTATAAATTCCTGCTCTAATAGATTTAACTGCTCTATCAGATTATCCTTTGCATCCTTGAAGCCATCCTCGTCCTCATAAGAGAACTGAATACTGTTGATATTCTCATCAATGGAAGCGATGGAGTCGCACATGCTATTGATATCCGCCTCAAACTGAACCAGCGCAGGGTCTCTTTCCGGCTCTGAAGTATTACCACATCCGGTAAAGGTCAAGCATATTAATAAAGCAAAAGCAATTTTTTTCATAACGAAACTCTCCTTAAAACTTATCTTTTATAATTTATCACATTATTACAAAATCCGCAAGATATTGTTAATAAGAACAATGGGGGCATTGTGGGAAATACACATTTGTGTTATGATTAGGGATAATGAAATTTCGAAAGAGGGACTAATTTTGAATAAAGCACAGTGGAAAGAATTATGTGAAAGCGGTTTTGTACTTTTAGATGGTGCAACCGGCTCAAATCTGATAAAAAGAGGTATGCCGGCCGGAGTATGTCCGGAGGAGTGGATTTTGTCTCATCCTGAGGTACTGCTTAAGCTTCAGAAGGAATATGTGGAGGCAGGATCTAACGTGATTTATGCGCCTACCTTTACCTGTAACCGTGTGAAGCTCTCCGAGTATGGATTTGCAGAGCGTCAGAAGGAGATTATACATAAGCTGGTAGCGATTTCCAAGGAAGCGGCAGGGGGAAAAGCTCTGGTTGCCGGAGATATTACCATGACAGGTCAACAGCTAAAACCCATGGGAAACATGGGACATGAAGAGCTGATTGATATATATAAGGAGCAGATTCTACATATGGCAGAGGCCGGCGTGGACCTTTTGGTGGTGGAAACCATGCTCAGCCTTGCAGAATGCAGATGCGCATTGATTGCTGCAAAGGAGGTTTGTGAGCTTCCGGTGCTGGTCACCCTCACCTTTGAGGGGGATGGGCGGACGCTTTTTGGAAGTGATGCTCAGACAGTGGCAGTGGTGCTGGAGAGTCTTGGAGCAGATGCCATTGGTGTTAATTGCGGAGCAGGACCGGCTACCATGGTGCCTGTTATGGAAGAGATGGCCAAAGTATGCAATATTCCATTGATTGCCAAGCCCAATGCGGGGCTTCCTAAGATGGGAGAGGATGGCAGCACCATCTATGATATGGGCGTGAATGCGTTTGTAGAGGAAATGAAGCTTCTTGTGCAGGCCGGAGCAAGTGTGCTTGGGGGATGCTGCGGAACTTCACCGGAATATATAAAAGGAATTTCCACAATATGGAAAGCCTGTAAACAACCGAAACGTCAAAAGGCAGAAGGTATCCGCTATCTTACCAGCGAGCGTAAAACCGTAGCTTTTGGTTTGGATGACCCCTTTATTATCGTGGGCGAGCGCATTAATCCCACCGGAAAGAAGGCATTACAAGCAGAGCTTAGAGAAGGCAGGCTGGATATGGTGCTTAAATTTGCCGAGGAACAGGAGCGTGGCGGTGCTGCTATTTTGGACATCAATATGGGGATGAGTGGTATTGATGAAAAGAAAATGATGCTGAATGTGTTGTCTGAGGTTCCCAGTGTGACGAGCTTGCCCCTTTCTTTGGATTCCAGTCACATAGATGTACTTGAGGCAGCCCTTCGGGTGTATCCGGGACGTGCACTGGTAAATTCTGTGTCCTATGAGCAGGAGAAGTTTGAAAAGCTTCTTCCTATTGTGAAAAAGTATGGGGCAATGTTTATTCTGCTTCCCTTATCCGATGAAGGACTTCCAAAGGATTTGGAGGAGAAAAAGCAGATTATTGATAAGATATGTGATAGAGCTTTATCCCTTGGAATGAAAAAGGAAGATATTGTGGTGGATGGCCTTGTAACCACCGTGGGTGCCAATAAAATGGCAGCGTTAGAGACGCTGGAAACCATTCGCTATTGTAAGGAAAACGGATTGGCAACCATCTGTGGCCTATCCAATATTTCCTTTGGTATGCCGGGGAGACCTTATGTGAATTCTGCCTTTTTAAATCTGGCCATTCAGGCAGGGCTGACCATGGCTATTGCCAATCCGTCCCAGGAGCAGCTTGTGGCACAGGCTCTGGCTGCGGATGTGCTATTGAATAAAAAAGATGCTGACCTGCGCTACATCGAGTACGCAAACAATATGGCTCCTACGCAGACCGTCGCAAGTGTATCGGCGACAAAAGCAACTGTTAATAACGGTCCAGAGCTTCCACAGGGACATAAGGGAATTTTGATGGAAGCGGTCTTAAAAGGTAATCGTAAGGGAATTGCAGAGCTTACTAAGAATGCAATTTCGGAGGGAGAAGAAGCCAAAGCGCTTTTAGATGAAGCTCTTTTACCGGCTATAAATAAAGTGGGAGAGCTTTTTGAGAAAAAGAAATATTTCCTGCCACAGCTGATTGCCAGTGCCGAGGCTATGAAGGCTGCCATTGAGGTGTTAGAGCCCCTTCTCTTACAGGGAAAAAGCGGAGAGGCCAGCCCCGTGATTGTTATTGCCACAGTGGAGGGAGATATCCACGATATTGGTAAGAATCTGGTGGCACTGATGCTGAAAAACTATGGCTTTACCGTCGTTGATTTAGGTAAGGATGTGCCTGCTGCCACCATTATTCAGGCAGCAAAAGAGCATGACGCAGATATTATTGCTCTGTCTGCTCTTATGACCACTACTATGCAGCGTATGAAAGAAGTGGTTGAGCTGGCAAAGGAAGAGGGCGTTAAGGCAAAGATTATGGTCGGCGGTGCAGTTATTACACAGGATTATGCGGATGAAATTCATGCGGACGGCTATAGTGAGGATGCAGCTGGCGCTGTGAAGGCTGCCAGAAAGGTTTTAGGACTTTTTACTTCGTAAAAAAAATCTTGAATTTAGCTGTTTAGTGTGATAAAGTGATAAAAATGCAGTATAAGGAGGAAGCCTTATGATAGGTGCAGATGCAATTATTAAGTGTTTGGAAGAAGAAGGCGTAAAGTATGTGTTCGGTTATCCCGGCGTAGCAATTTGCCCTTTTTACAATAGTATTTTAGAGTCTGATATTCAGACTATTTTAATCCGTACGGAGCAGAATGCGGCTCACGCTGCCAGTGGTATGGCCAGACTTACCGGCAAGCCCGGCGTATGTGCGGTAACCAGCGGTCCCGGCGCAACCAATGTGATTACAGGTATTGCCACCGCCTTTGCGGACAGTATACCCCTGGTATGTATTACCGGTCAGGTTAATTCCAGCCTGCTTGGAAGCGATGTATTTCAGGAGGCGGATATTACCGGTGCGGTAGAGTCCTTTGTTAAATACAGCTATCTGGTAAAGGATGCCAATGATATTCCACGCATTTTCAAGGAGGCCTTTCATATTGCCAATACCGGAAGAAAGGG
>CAZOSU010000161.1:0-6282 GCA_964582515.1 uncultured Acetatifactor sp.
CGGTACTTGCCAGAATTATCCGTAACAGGGATATTGTGGAGGAGGAGCAGGTAAAGCTCTTCTTAAATGGGAGCCTTAAGGATTGTCATAGTCCATGGCTTTTAAAGGATATGAATAAAGCCATAGATATTCTGTGCAGTGCCATAGAGAATAAGACGTTTATTCGTGTAATCGGCGATTATGACGTGGACGGAATCTGCTCGGCGTATATTCTGACCAAAGGCTTGGCAGAGTGTGGGGCAAGGGTGGATACGGCGATTCCTCATCGTATTAAGGATGGTTATGGGCTGAATGATGCGTTGATAGAGGAGGCAAGGGCGGATGGAGTAGGACTTATCCTTACCTGTGATAATGGCATTGCAGCGGCAGAGCAGGTGAAGCTTGCCGTATCTTATGGAATACAGGTGGTAGTGACGGACCATCACCAGGTACCTTACCGGGTGGAAGGGGATGAGCGTGTGGAGCTTCTTCCACCGGCGTTGGCCGTAGTTAACCCAAAACGGACGGACTGTGGGTATCCCTTTAAGAGTATCTGTGGCGGTGTGGTGGCGTACAAGGTGATACAGGCGCTGGCGGAGAAGCTGGAATGCACGAGGAAGGGGTGGCTGGAAAACTACCTTCTTCCCTTTGCTGCCATGGCTACTGTGTGCGATGTAATGGAGCTGAAGGACGAAAACCGTATTATCGTGAGGGAAGGAGTGAAGTGCTTTGCTACTACGGAAAACTATGGTTTGCAGGCGCTCATGGAGGTAAATGGACTGGAGAAGGAGTCCATCACCGGATATCATATGGGTTTTGTCATGGGTCCGTGTTTAAATGCCACCGGCAGACTGGACAGTGCGGTCCGGGCGCTGGAGCTTTTGCAGAGCGGTAGTAAGCAGACAGCCATGAAAGCAGCCAGAGAGCTAAAGGAGCTGAATGACAGCCGTAAGAACCTTACGCTGGATGGGGTGAAGCTGGCGAAGGAGCAGATTGAGGAGCAGAGGCTTTATGAGCAGGATGTAATGGTGGTATATCTGCCACAGGTACATGAAAGCCTTGCAGGAATTATTGCCGGACGAATCCGGGAGCAGTACTATCATCCGGTTTTTGTCTTGACGGACGGAGACGAGGGAGTGAAGGGCTCGGGACGCTCCATCGACAGTTATCATATGTATGATTCTATGGTAGAGGTAAAGGAACTGTTTACCAAATTCGGCGGTCATAAGCTGGCAGCAGGACTTTCCCTGCCGCCGGAAAACGTGGAGAAGCTTAGCACCTTGTTAAATGAAAAATCGAAGCTTACGGCAGAGGATTTTGTGCCGGTGGTGCATATTGATGTGCCCATGCCCCTGTCCTATGCAAGCATGTCTCTGGCAAAGGAGATTGAAAGGCTAGAGCCCTACGGTGTAGGCAATCCAAAGCCGCTATTTGCCCAGAAGGACGTGGTTTTTGTAGGAGGAAGACGTATCGGAGCGAATAAAAATTATGGAAAGTTTACGGTACTTGTAGAGCGGGAGGGCTATGCCGGAAGAGAAGATTTAATGTTTTTCGGAGATTTGGAAGCCTTTCTTGCCGCAGTGGATGAAAAGCACGGACCGGGAAGCGGTGAGGCTATGATGAAAGGGAAGAAGCAGGTAACTATGTCCGTGGTGTACCAGCTTGGCATCAATGTATTTCGAGGCCAGGAGAGCCTGCAGTATATCATGACAAATTACGCATGAGATAATCTAAAAAAAATATAAAGAAAAGTCTTAGATTCATTTAATGATTTGGACACATTTTGAACACATTTTCACGTTATGATAAATTCATGGTAGTTGAAAAACTATCTCCCCCCTCATAAGAAAATCGTGAAAAGCTCCGGTGTATGCCGGGGCTTTTCCACGTTTATAATATAGAGGAACTTTCTATGACCATTGACTTTGAACTTGCTTATCACGTATTATAAAATAAGAGTGTTTTTTTACATATTTGGAGAAAGGTAAAAATATAAAATATGAGATTAGAGGAATTATTACAGGAGATTGATTATACATTGGTGCAGGGAAGTACACAGCAGGAGATTACACAGGTGGTGTATGATTCCAGAAGGGTGACGGAGGGGTGCCTTTTTATCTGCATAGAGGGCGCAAAATTTGATGGACATGATTTTGCCGTAGAGATGGCGCAGAAGGCGTCGGCAGTGTTGGTTTCCAAGGATGTGGAAGGCTTGGCGGACTGTGACGTAACTATAATAAAGGTGGAGAATACCCGATATGCCATGGCCTTTGTTGCAGCTGCTTATTTCGGACATCCGGCAAGAAAATTAAAGACCATCGGCATCACCGGTACCAAGGGCAAGACTACCACCACCTATCTGGTGAAATCCATTTTAGAAAATGCAGGATATAAGGTGGGACTGGTGGGAACCATTGAGACCATTATCGGGAAGGAACATATTCCGGCAGTAAATACTACACCGGAGTCCTTTGTGCTTCAAGAGACCTTTGCAAGGATGGTAGAGGCAGGCATGGATATTGTGGTGATGGAGGTCTCCAGCCAGGGGCTGATGCAGCACCGCAGCAACGGATTTGTATATGATTTGGGTATTTTTACCAATTTAGAGCCCGACCACATCGGTCCGGGGGAGCATGCAAGCTTTGAAGAATATATGGCTTGTAAGGGAATGCTATTTCGTCAGTGCCGGGTAGGTATTGTAAATGGGGACGATAAACATTGCAGACAGGTGATAGAAGGCCATACCTGTGCAATCGAAACCTATGGCTTGGCACCGGAAAATGATTTGTATGCAGAGGATATGGAGCTGATAAAAAAGCCAGGACAGCTGGGAGTACATTTTATGGTAAAGGGGCTGATGGCCTTTGAAGCCCAGGTAACCACACCGGGACGCTTTAGTGTGTACAATGCATTGACGGCTATTGCCATTTGCAGACATTTTGAGGTGCCGGTGGAAGCTGTTCAGAGGGCACTTTTGTCTGCAAAGGTGAAGGGCAGAATCGAAATGGTGAAGGTGTCAGACCACTTTACCATGCTGATTGACTATGCCCACAACGCCATGAGTTTAGAGAGCTTACTCACTACACTGAGAGAATATGAACCAAACCGTCTGGTATGTCTTTTTGGCTGTGGCGGCAACCGCTCGAAGCTGCGCCGCTATGAAATGGGAGAAATCAGTGGAAAGCTGGCGGACCTGACCATTATTACTTCAGACAATCCAAGATTTGAGGAGCCACAGGATATCATTGAGGATATTAAAGTGGGTATCCGTAAGACCCCGGGAGCTTATGTGGAAATCTGTGACCGTAAGGAGGCCATCCGTTATGCTATTGAGCATGGACAGGAGGGGGATATTATCGTGCTGGCCGGAAAGGGGCATGAGGATTATCAGGAAATAAAAGGGGTAAAGTACCCCATGGATGAGAGAGTACTTATTCAGGAGATTTTAGAAAACAGGTAGGAGATACAGTTGGGAAAAAGGTATGCGGATGTCATTGTAGACATCTCCCATGAACAGGTTGACAGACCCTTCCAATATGAAATTCCGCCGCGCATGCAGGAGACTCTGGACTATGGCATGTGCGTGGAGATTCCCTTTGGAAGCAGTAATAAAATAAGAAAAGGCTATGTGGTAGGGCTTTCGGATAAATGTAACTGGGACCCGGCCAAAATGAAGACAATTCATCGCATTGTGGTGGACTCTGCGGTTGCACAGGATAAACAGATACAGTTGGCGGCATGGATTAAGAAAAGCTATGGGGCGACCATGATTCAGGCGATTAAAACCGTTATCCCGGCCCGTAAATCTGTGAAAAAGGTGGAGCACCGGAAATTGATATTGAAGGGCACAAGGGAGGAGGCCATAGATGCGCTGGGACAGGCGGAAAGGAAGCACCAGGCAGCGAAGGCAAGGCTCCTTAGAGAGCTTTTAAATGAGGGAGAGCTCCCCTATGAGTGGGTTACAGGGAAGCTGATGGTTTCTGCGGCGACGATAACTGCACTGGAAAAGGCCGGGATTGTACGTAAGGAAGTCATCACCTCCTATCGTAATCCGGTGAAGAAGATGGAGAGCGGGGAAGAGGCAAAAAGGCTTAGCCGGGAGCAGGCAGAAATTGTCCGCAGCGTTATCGGGGATTATGATGCCGGAAACCTGGGAACTTATCTGATACATGGCATCACCGGAAGCGGAAAAACAGAAGTGTATATCCGTTTAATTGAGGAAATTGTGGCAAGGGGAAAGCAAGCCATTGTGCTGATACCGGAAATTGCATTGACCTACCAGACACTGCTTCGTTTTTACCGGCATTTTGGGGACAGGGTAAGTGTGCTGAATTCCGGCCTGTCTCCCGGGGAAAAATATGACCAGTGTGAGAGAGCAAAGCATGGGGAAATCGATGTGATTATCGGCCCCCGTTCAGCCCTTTTTACGCCCTTTCCAAGCCTGGGACTGATTATTATGGATGAGGAGCATGAGGCAAGCTATAAAAGTGAGAGTGCTCCCAAATATCATGCCAGAGAGACCGCAATTTATCTGGCTGGGCTTTCTGGGGCATCCGTGGTACTTGGCTCCGCTACCCCTTCTCTGGAGGCATTTTACCGGGCCAGGAAGGGAGAGTATAAATTGTTCTCCATGACAAGGAGACTGACAGGTGGCAGGCTTCCACAGATATATACCGTGGATTTGCGGGAAGAGTTAAGGCAGGGCAACCGGACGATTTTCAGCAGAAAGCTGCAGGAGCTTTTGGCTGACAGGCTTGCAAAGGGGCAGCAGAGCATGCTGTTTATTAACCGGAGAGGGCTGGCAGGCTTTGTGTCCTGCAGAGCCTGTGGTTATGTGGCAAAATGTCCTCACTGTGACGTGTCTTTATCGGAGCATCGGGGAGGGCGGCTGGTATGTCATTACTGCGGCTTCGAGATGCCCAGTCTGAAAAATTGTCCGGAGTGTGGGTCGAAGTATATTTCAGGCTTCCGCGCCGGAACCCAGCAGATTGAGGATAAATTAAAGGAACTGTACCCGCAGATGCGGGTGCTTCGGATGGATGCGGATACCACCCGAACAAAGGACAGCTACGAAGAGATTCTGACCGCTTTTCGAAATGGGGAGGCGGATGTGCTGGTGGGAACCCAGATGATTGTCAAGGGGCATGATTTTCCAAATGTAACCCTGGTAGGGGTTCTGGCAGCAGATTTATCCCTGTCGGTGGGAGATTACCGGGCAGCAGAGCGTACCTTCCAGCTGATTACCCAGGCGGCAGGTCGCGCCGGCAGAGGGACACTTCCCGGAGAAGTAGTGGTGCAGACCTATCAGCCGGAGCATTATGCCATCGTATATGCGGGGAAGCAGGATTATTTGGGATTTTATGAGGAAGAGATTATGTATCGTAAGATGATGCAGTATCCTCCGGCGTCTCATATGCTGGCAGTGCAGCTTTTTGGCAGGAATGAGGCAGAAGCCTTACAGACAGGAAAAATTCTGGCAGAGCGGGTAAAGGGAATGGCAGGTGCAGGAGAAGGAGAAGCACTTCGGGACAGGCTTATGGTCATTGGCCCATCACCGGCGGGAATAGGTAAGATAGAGGATGTGTATCGTTTTGTATTCTATGTAAAGCATAAGGAATACAGCAGGCTGGTACAGGTGAAAGATGCGTTGGAGGATTACATTCACGAAGGTAATGTGAGCAGGGTCAGCGTACAGTTTGACTTTGACCCGGTAAATGGGTTATAATCATATATTGCTTAGAAAATATGGAAAGGATATCGATAAAATGGCTATTCGTAATATTAGGGAAATAGGTGATGAGGTACTTACCAAGAAATGCAAGGAAATCAAGGAGATGACTCCCAGAACCAGAGAATTGATTGAGGATATGTTAGATACTATGTACGAGGCAAACGGGGTAGGACTAGCAGCACCTCAGGTGGGTATCTTAAAGCGCGTGGTAGTAATCGATGTGACCGGCGAATCGCCATACATCCTGATTAATCCTGTGATTTTGGAGAAGAGTGGCGAGCAGACCGGTCAGGAGGGCTGTCTTAGTGTTCCCGGAAAATCCGGTCAGGTAACCAGACCAAATTATGTAAAGGTACAGGCACAGGATGTGGATATGAAGACCTTCGAGCTGGAAGGGACGGAGCTTCTTGCCAGAGCCATCTGCCATGAGCTGGACCATTTAGATGGCCATTTATATGTGGAGAAGGTAGAAGGTGATTTGCATGATATCACGCAGAATCAGCAGAATTAAACACTTGTTTCAATAAAAGGAAGACGATATGAAGATAGTATTTATGGGAACCCCTGATTTT
>CAZOSU010000162.1:0-6183 GCA_964582515.1 uncultured Acetatifactor sp.
ACGTTTATTCCCTCCAAAATTCATTATTGTGCGTACTGCGTATCAAGCAGCGGTTCCACAGCTAAACCTAATAATTTATTGTACCATAAAATCCGACAAATTGCACAACAAATTTGAAGCCGTTGCCAGGTACGCAGTAGATTGCCCTACGCTTCCACCGCGTAGGGCAACCCTGGTACCAGTATTGCTACCTAAAACACTCTAAATTAGTTTAATTCAATGTTCTGAACTTCATTCATCCAGCCATAGAAAGTAGTGATATCAGGAGTAACAGTTGAAATATTAACTCTCTCGGTAGAGAAGATAACTGCGTTCTGTCTCTGATATACAGGAACCTCTACAGCCCAGTCGATGATGATATCCAGACAAGCCTTGTACATAGCCTTTCTGTAGGTCTGGTCAGTGGTTGCACGTGCATCCATGATTAACTGAGTGAGCTCATCATCATCGATTGCATACTGATAGTTAGAACCACCTTCCGGATGATAAATCTGGAACATATCAGGGTCGATGGTTGCACCCCATGCAGCACACCAGATTGCACAGGACTGTGCAGAAAGTGCAGTCCAAAGGTCTGAAGAGTTGGTAAGGTCGGTAACGATTAAGTTCATTCCGATTTCTGACAATGCTTCAGAAGCAAGAGTACAAATCATAAAGGAAGGATGGTCACCGGCACCATCACCAGGGATTAATAATTCATATTCAAGTTCAGCGCCTTCCGGAGCAGCAGTTAACTTACCGTTTTCCACAGTGTAACCAGCAGCCTCGAAGAAGCCAAGTGCAGCCTGCTTAGCAGCTTCATACTTCTCATCTGCAGTCATGGAAGAAGTATAAATAGGATTTCCGTTTACATCCTTAGAGAATGCAATTTCATAACCATCATCGGTAGACTGAGGAGCTGCCCATGAGGTATTGGAAATAGGATAGTTAATAACCGTTGCTAATTCGCCATAGTAAGAATCGATAGCCACATCACGATATACGGAGAAGATGGTACCGAACGCCTTACGAAGGTTCTTAGATGCATCAGAAGCCTTATCATCGCCAACCTTCATAACCTCAGCACACATACCGATGTAACCATAGCCTAAATTATCTACGGTAGAAACAGTGATTACGCTGCCGTTGGTCTCACCACCGTTCGCCTTCTGGATTGCTGCAACAGTATCCTTACTGTAAGAAGGATCGGTAATATCGATGGTACCGGTTACAACACCGTTGAGCTTATCAGTATCCTGTGTTTCGAGGAAGTTGATATATTTGGTCTTAGGCTCGCCTAAGTAATAGTACTCGTTTGCTTCATAGTTAATTACACCGTTCTCAAACTTAACGAACTTGTAAGGACCTGCTCCCATAGGCTGGGTGGTCTTAGAACGAACGATACTTAAATCACCCTTGGTAAAACCGAAGGAATTGTTTTCATAATCATAGAGGTTCTCATCACCATAGTAGTGCATAGGAGCTACGGTAATAGCTAACTGATAAATAGAAGTTGCATCAATCTCGGTCATAACGATACGAACATTCTTGTCATCAATCTTCTGAATACCGGCAATGCTTGCAGCAGACTCACCGGTCTGAATACCCTTGGTGTAGTTGCTGTAGCCTTCCATTAAATCAAATAAAGAAGAGCCTGCTGACTCTGTGCTGGAAAGACTTGATAAATCCCAGTCGTAAGCTTCACACATCATAGCGAAGAAATCATCTGCGGTTGCATCTGCTGCAAGCCCGTCAAATGCCCATGCTGCTGCTGCGGTTGCTACGCTGTCACCATATCCTGCTGCGATACAGTAATCAACGATTTCCTGAGCAAACTTTGCACCGGCCTGCTTTAAATCAGCCCAGAATGCAGTCTGAGTAGCCTCATCCCAGAGAGCGTAATCAGTATTGTCTTCACCGGCTGCTACCAATAAGTTAAATAAAGTGTCCATACCGGAACGATACTCTTCCATACCAAGTACAGGCTGAGCATAGAAAGAAGAGCTTCCATCGTAGGTAGGATCTGCAAGTACGTAGAAGTTGAAGATTACGTCATCTGCATCCAGAATCTCTCCATCAGAGAACTTCACGTTATCACGTAACTTAAAATCATAGTATACAGTACCATCAGCATTTTCAGTTACTGTACAGTCAGAGATACCATAGTAGGTATACTCGGTTCCGTTGTAGCTGTGCTTCTCGCCCTCGATACCATTGTAAATCATGGCACCCTGACGGTCATTACCAAGAAGTGCTACCTGCGTCATGCTCTGTGCATCCTGGTCATAAGCAGACTCTGCAAAGAATGGAGAGAACTTGCTGGAAAATGGAGCATATCCAACTACAAGTGGGGTGTCGTTGCTCTCTTTTGCGCCACAACCAGCCAGTAAGCTGACTGACATAGCCGCAACTAAGAGAACGGAAAGTAGTTTCTTTCTCATAAAAATCCTCCTTATTTGAGAAAAGTCTTAAGTGACTTGAATTTATAGAGAGGGCTCATAGGGCTTATCCCCCTGTCCCGCTTCTACCAAAATGGGTCCGGCCTGCTTGTACAGGCCTCTGTGATATTTTAGTGCAGCAAGATTACATACCGCCAGAAGTGCCAGCATGCCAAGGAGAAGATAATCTCCATATCCCTCCAGGGTATCTGCGTTCCTAATAACTACTACAAGTTGGGCAATCAGGGAAAATACATTCAGCACCAGTCCCACTGCCACGGACTGCACCGTCCTCAAAAAAGCTTTTTCATAAATTCCCTTCTCCATTTTGTCCGTGCTTTTCATGTAAGCATAGGAGCCTGTCATATAGAGTACAATACAAATCAACATGCACTCTGTTGGAATCACCACGCTTATCTTGAAATTCCCCAGACAACGAATGGACACTGCCAACAGGACAAGCAACAGCTCCAAAGCACTTCCTATTATCTGTAGTATTCCATGTTTTCTTCTATCTTTATCCAAAACCGTACAGGAATAATAACTTCCTACATACCGATAGCCACTAACGCTATCCGCATCCAGCACATAATCCTTCAAAAAACCTTTTTTCATATCACCCTTTTGTCCTATACAACTCTACCACGTTATCGCACTAAAATATTTCTTTGCAAACAAAAACAGTGCAGCCGGCTTCATTGCCCACTGCACTTGTTCTATTCAAATACATATGTGTGTCTAGGACGGACACATCTATTTATTTATACACGATAATCCGCCAAAAGTCAATATACTTTTACATTCTTCACATTTTTTTAATAAACTTATTCATCCTCCACTCCATCCCAGTTTAAGAATTCAAATTCAAACTCCTCTTCGTCTGCCATAAAATTCTTGGACTGGAAGCCCTGAGGCTTTGCACCTGCCTGCTGGGCCGGTGCCTGTGGCTGCGGTGCCTTTGGCTTTTGCTGTGGCTGCTGCGTAGAGGCAGGATTACCTGTTACAGGCTTCTTTACATTCTCTCCCTGGGCTCCCTGCTGAGATACCTGCTTATTTACCGGTCTTTCGCCCTCCGGACGATTTACCGTTTTACGAGGTGCTTCCCCATTTTGACGAGCCTGACCTGCCGGCTTCCTCACGCCCTCTCCTGCAGGACGCTGTGTACTCTTTTGTCCCTGCGGATTCTTGACCGGCTGAGCAGGCTTCTTCTGCTGCTGTCCACTGCCGTTCTTGCGTTCATCACCAATGGTATGCATCACCTTTTTCGATGCATTTTCTCTATCACGAAGCGTCTTCTTCTCCACCTGCTTAAAGTATGCTTCATCCAGCATATCCTTCAGCTTCCATACCAAAAGAGCAATTGCTGCCACACAAAGTATCAGAAGAATGGATAGAATCCATAAAAATACCTTCTGCTTACTTGCGGTCTTTTCATACTTTGTAGCCAGCTCATGATTGCGGTCTACTGCGGAGAATACATCCTCAATGATATATTTCTCATTCACTTCATTATTCAAAAGATACCACTTATCATTTTCATACACCGTTTCATATACCTTCTGCTCCTGCGTTTCCACCGGGGCAGTAGGTGTAGTTTCCTGTGGAGTCTCCGGTACAACCGGGGTCTGGGATGTGGTTCCCTCAGAAGGAGCTACCAGCTCACCCTGCACGGACACAAAATCCTCACGTACAAAACCAAGTACAGTCTCACCGGAAACTGTGCAGTTTACACGATACCAGATTTTACCATCACTACCTGTAGCCATACCATCGATGGTAAGCACAGTATCCCTCACTACCGAGGTTACCACGCCGCCGCTGGCTGCCGCATCCGGTCTTACCCTTACAGAAGAACCGGTTACCTTGGCAGATACAGGCGTTAACTCTGTTATTGCCACAGTAGGATTATAGGTCGCCGCCTGTTCAGCGGGAACCTCACCGGAAACGCTCATCAAATCCGAACGGATGTAACCAACCTTATCTCCGTTATACGTAACCTGGTACCAAATCTTTCCATCTGCTCCGGTTTCCTGACCGGTAATGGTAAACTTTTCTCCATTTGCAGCACTACTCACATGTTCACTGGAAGTACTTGCACTCGCACGTATCTTCGCGGATGCTGCGGTAACAGTTCCTTCTGCCGCAAAGCATTCCAAGGATACTGTAAAAAACATGAATGCTGCTGTAAATACGGTCAGCATTGCCCATTTGATTTTTCCCCAATCATACGCTTTTCTCATCTACTCACCACTCCTTTAGTTATGCTTCATCAATTGCTTTGCCAATATCATGACGCATATACTTATTCTCAAAATGTACCCACTCCGTTGCCTTGTACGCATTGGCTCTGGCCTGTTTTAAATCAGCACCCTTAGCTGTAATACCAAGTACACGGCCGCCGTTTGTTACAATACCCTTTTCGGTAAGCTTAGTACCTGCATGGAAACAGTAATAACCGTCCCTGTTCTCAAAAGCATCCAGACCTTCAACCACAAAGCCCTTCTCATAGCTTACCGGATATCCGTCGCTTGCCAGTACCACACACACGGCTGCGTTATCTTCAAACTGTAAATCAATCTGATCCAAGGTACCCTCTACACATGCTTCCATTACCTCGATAATATCATTCTTCATACGGGGAAGCACTACCTGCGTCTCAGGGTCGCCAAATCTTGCATTGTACTCTAAAACTCTGGGGCCGTTTGGTGTAAGCATTAATCCAAAGAAGATAATTCCCTTAAATTCTCTGCCCTCTGCTGCCATAGCGTCCACGGTAGCCTGATAAATGTACTTTTTACAGAACTCATCTACCTCAGCAGTATAGAAAGGACTTGGAGAGAAGGTACCCATACCACCGGTATTTAATCCTTCGTCATTGTCCTTTGCTCTCTTATGGTCCTGGGCAGAGGTCATGATTTTAATCGTCTTACCATCTACGAAGGAAAGCACGGACACCTCACGACCAGTCATGAATTCCTCAATAACCATACGGTTTCCTGCACTGCCAAACTTCTTGTCGGTCATGATTTCCTTTACACCGGCCGTTGCTTCTTCCCTTGTATTGCAGATTAACACACCCTTGCCAAGTGCAAGACCATCCGCCTTTAAAACGATAGGATAAGAGCACTTCTCCAGATATGCCAGTGCCGCATCCGGGTCATCAAAATTTTCATATGCTGCGGTAGGAATATTATATTTCTTCATCAAATCCTTGGAGAATGCCTTACTGCCCTCTAAGATTGCGGCATTCTTTCTTGGACCGAAGGTCTTAATACCTGCTGCCTCCAGTTCATCCACAAGACCGCCAACCAATGGGTCATCCATGCCTACAATCACAAAATCAATAGCATTTTCCTTGGAAAAAGCTACCAGCTTATCAAACTCCATTGCGCCGATGTTCACGCACTCTGCAAGCTGTCCAATCCCTGCGTTCCCCGGTGCACAATAAATCTTCGTAACCTTAGCACTCTTTGCAACACTTGCCGCAATTGCATGCTCTCTTCCGCCACTTCCTACAATCAATACTTTCATTGTTTCTTCCTCTTCATGCCACAGTTATTTTCTTACAACCTTATGTCCTTTTACTTCGATACGTCCATTTGCGATATCATCAATGGCCTGGGGCAAAATCAGCCACTCTGCCTGCTCCATTACCCGGCGCTGCAGAATTTCCGCCGTATCATCGTCCTCCACCATAACAGCCTTCTGGGCAATGATGGGACCTTCGTCCATTCCTTCGGTTACAAAGTGCACCGTGGCACCTGTC
>CAZOSU010000163.1:0-6153 GCA_964582515.1 uncultured Acetatifactor sp.
TCCGGTAAATAGCATCTCGCATATCAAACAGCATATTCTGGGAATTGGTCTCAAATATGTATAAAAACAAAAGACGAATTCCTGCACGCAAAAGAGTGGCACCAATCATCAGCAGCAGGAATTTCGGCAATAAATCCGTCCGGATATTAGAGCCGTCACCGATGATATCGTCCACAATAAAGCCGATAATCTTTGGATTCACAACCGCCAGCACCGACGTAATTGTCACCAGTATCAGCCCAAACAAGGTACGCCACTGATATTTCTTAAAATATGAATAGAACCATTTCATTGCATCCATAGCTTTATCCTCCGTTTGTTGTAATGTTTCCCCTATTATGGTACTTACGCCCTATTTTCACAATGACATATACTGTTATTAAATTGATATTTTCTGCTTTTTATTTTCCCAAAATCATGTATACTAAATATAAGAAAAGGAGGCTATTTTATGATTGCAATACGAAACATGGGCTTTAATTCCATCCATAAAGACGGCATCAATATCGAACGACCGGAGGGTGGTATGCGTTATCTGCTTCTATTGGTAAAAAGCCCTGCCTACTTTGAATTTACCAGAGAGCAGTTTCAGAAAAATATCTCTACTCTTTCCGGCGCCCAGCTTCCCTTAGAGGAGGATTTTTTCACTGACGAGGATGCCAGACATCCGGGACTTATCCGCCAATATGTGGAGAAACCGGCATTTATCATTTACACCCCCGGTGTTCCTCAATACTATTACCACGATAGGGAGTATATCAACGACTGGATAGTCTTTGAGGGCGACGAGGTAGCTGCCTTTTTAGAGGAACTGGATATCCCTTTAAACACCCTAACCATGCTCCATCATCATGCGGAGATTACCGGGATGATTCGTGACCTAATGCTGGAATATCATCAGACCGGTTCCCACCATGAAAAAATTATGGATTCCATGCTAAAGACCATCCTTTACAAATACAGCGACATCTACCACTTAGAGACCCGCCTCTCCGATAAGCTGAAACAGCATCGCGCTGCCTTTTCCCGCATCCGCAACAGCATCTACAGCAGCGGCATCTACCAGAAAACAGTGCCGGAGCTGGCAGATGAGCTGAGCTTAAGCGTATCCTATTTCCAGCATATCTATAAGGAGCTCTTCGGTGTCCCGGTAAAGCAGGATTTAATCAGCAGCCGCATAGAGCGTGCCAGATACCTTTTATCCATCGATGTGGCTTCCGTGGCGTCCATTGCAGAAATGTGCGGCTACGAAAATGTGGAGCATTTCATCCGCCAGTTCAAAGCCCTGACAGGTATGACCCCCAGTCAGTATAAGAACAAGTATAATCGGGGGTAAGAGTATTATCCTTCCGGAAAGCGTGGGGGACTGGGGTACATACAAAAACGCCCCTCTCCCATGCCCCGACAAGCCACTTCCCAAGCCACTTTTCCACCCATATTTCCACCCCTAAGGGTACCTACGTTTTCATGCCACTTTCATACCCCGATTTTTCAATTTTCCGTGGTACCACGCTTCAAAAAACTCACCAATACCCCTTTCCTTCTAAAAACAATACAAAATCACTGATTTTCCTGCCTCTTCAGGGTACCACTAACCACTGATTCCCTCCATACCCCGCTGCTCCAGAAGCAATCCCCTCCTCCTCGATAACAATACCCCACATTTCCCTCTCTTACCGGAATAACAATTTGTATTTTGAAGAAAAACATTGTACAATAAGCAAAGATTCCAGTGTTTGAGTTTCTAAATAACTGCGCCGTTCACATAGGATATTTTTCTGAAAGTGCAGAACAAAAAGCGTAGGAGCAGCGGGCTACTCTGAAGATTTTTGTTCTGTGCTATCAGGAAATAGACATGTGATATGGTGTAGTTAATTTAAAACCGAAGCACCTAGTTTAGAAAGGATAGATTATGATAGCAAAATACGGAGATTATATTTTAGAAAAAGCGGCAGAGCTTCTTGCCATTGACAGTCCCACCGGCTATACTGCTGAGGCTGCCAAATGGGTTATGAAGGAATTTGCTGCATTGGGATGTGAAGTGAAGCAGACCATTAAGGGTGGTGTACTCGTTGATTTTGGTGGCGAAGATTTAGACAACGGCATCCTGCTGGAGGCTCATGCAGATACCTTAGGTGCCATGGTTACAGAGATTAAGGGAAATGGTCGTTTAAAGGTCACCCGTCTTGGTGGTATGAATGCCAACAATGCAGAGGCTGAAAATGTCAGAGTAATTACCAAGTTTGACGGTATCTATGAGGGTACCCTGCAGCTGGTCAATGCTTCCATTCATGTCAATGGTAAGTATGACGAAACCACCAGAGACTGGGATAATGTAGAAGTAGTTCTGGACGAGCTGGTAGAAAAAAAGGAAGAGGTAGAGAAGCTGGGTATCTTTGCCGGTGATATCGTGTGCTTTGACCCACGTACCAAGATTACGGAGAAGGGCTTTATCAAAAGCCGCTTTCTGGATGATAAGCTGAGTGTAGCCATTCTGCTGGGTTATGCCAAGTATTTACAGGACGAAAAGCAGACACCATCCCGCAGAGTATACGGTCACATCACCGTCTACGAAGAGGTAGGACATGGTGGCAGCGCCTCTCTCCCGGCAGGTATCACGGAAGCTATTTCCGTAGATATGGGCTGTGTGGGCGAAGGACTTTCCTGCACCGAGCGCAAGGTGTCCATCTGCGCCAAGGATAGCGGCGGTCCCTACAATTATGACGTGGTAAAGGGACTTATTGAAGCTGCGAAAAGGATGAATGCGGACTACGCGGTGGATATTTATCCCTTCTATGGCTCCGACGTGGAAGCCACCCTCCGCTCCGGCTATGATATCCGTCACGGCCTGATTGGTGCGGGCGTTTACGCGTCACACGGGTACGAGCGAAGCCACCGGGATGGGGCGGTAAATACCTTGAAGGTACTGGTTGGGTATTTACAATAGTACTACACAAAAAGGGCTGCCAAAAGGCAGCCCTACATTATTTTCATTATAATTTAAAGAACTTGGTTTCTTCCTCCAAAGCAACTGCTAAATCCTTCAATTCCACCGCCGAATTGGATACCAGATTAATGGTAGCATACAGCTCCTCCATGGAAGCCGTAGTTTCCTGTGTCGCCGCTGCATTTTCCTCTGAAATCGCAGAGAGATTTGCAATGATACTCACCATATTCTGTCTTGCATCATCGCACTCCTGTGCCTGTTCATTAATGATGTTGGTATCCCTTCTGGACGACTGAATATCCACAAGCACATTTTCAAACTGATTCTTAGTAGCGGCAAGCTTCTCCTGTTGTTGCTTCAAGGTACCCATCACCTCTGTCATGAGCTCCATGGAATTCTTGGAATCATTGGATAATTCCTGAATAATATCATAAATCTTCTTTGCTGAAGAGTTGGATTCATCTGCCAGCTTCTGAATTTCAGATGCTACTACCGCAAAGCCTCTTCCGGCCTCCCCTGCCCTAGCTGCTTCAATGGAAGCATTTAAGGATAACAGGTTCGTCTGGCTTGCAATATTGGTAATCAGCTGTACCGCTTCTGCAATTTCATTTACGGAATTGTCCGTAGCCTTTACATTATCCGATACTTTATATACCGCTTCCACGGTACGATCATTGAACTCGCTAAGCTCCTTCATGGTAAAAGCAGATGCCTCTCCGGTTTTCTGCATCCCGATGGAAGTGTCATTTAATTTTGTGACGTTTTCTACGATGGTCTGAATCAGATTTCCCATCTGCTCTACGTGGGTGGTTGCATCCTCCGTATCCTCTGCCTGTGAAAGAGCCCCCTTGGAAATATCCTCAATGGCAGCACTCACCTCACTGGCTGTAGTGCTACTATGGGTAGCAATATTCTCCAGCTCGTTTCCTCCGGTTAATACCTTTTCCGCAGAAGACTGAATACTGCCGATAATCTGTCGAAGCTCTGCTAACAGCTTGCCCAATGCTCTTGCACTCTGACCAAACTCATCCTTACGCCTCAGAACCTTTTCATCCATACTGATTGCAAGATTTCCCTTTGCCAGCTCCGCAATCGCATCCTCCATCTGTCCTACAGTCCTTGCCAGACTTCTTGAACAAATCGCTACAGCCACTGCCATCACTGTTGCGCATACTAACGCAATTAAAGCAAATGCAGTAACCTTCTGACTTATGTATGCATCCACATCCGCACTGGGCTGTCCCGCAAAAACCATACCTACAATGGTACCGTCCGGATTCTCCAGTGGTGTATAGTAACAATAATAATTCTGGTTGTTGATGGTAGTATTATAGGAGCTGTAATCCTGACCACCCAAAACCTTTTCGGCAATCTCCGGCAGAGCCTGGGTTCCTATAATACGATTACCCGATGTATCCAGAAGAGAGGTGGCCATACGGGTATCTCCATAAAACAGGGTCACATCCGTAGCAAGTCCTTCCACATACTCATCAATTCCCTCCATGTGGGCAGAAATATTATATTCGCCCTTCATTAGTTCGCCCTGGTCATTTATATAATAATCACCCTCTGCATTGTGGTCATACCCTGACTTCACTGCCTGTACTGTACAATGAAGCGCAAATTCTGCCTGTTCCTGTAAGCCTTCCCGCAAGTAGCTTGATGCAGCAAAAATCAAAATACCAACCAACAAAAGCACCGGTCCAAGGCAGATTAACAGCAATTGTGCTAAAATACCATGAATTCCAAGTCCTTTTTTCTTCTTCATATCAGAACCTCCTACCTCCCACGTTGAAAATGCGGGTTGAATTTACAGTTATTTTAACATATTGTCTTGCAACTCTCAATACCTTTTTGTTACTTTCGTACTATTTTTCTTTATTTTTCTTATCCAAAGAACCTCCGTTGTCCACCCACCAGCACCATACACCTGCCACTGCTGCACATACAATCATCACTCCTACAAAAATATCCAATGCCATATAAATTCCTCCTTATATGAATATCTAATTCATACTATAAGAAATTTATTCTAAAGATTCAGCAAAGATTCTTAAAGCTACTTCTGCCCTCGGATTCAAAATCTGGACTCTTCTAACGGAAAACATACACTTGACACAACACTTTTATACAGAATCTATACCAAAAGCTCATATGTCACAATATCCAGATATCTGCCATGCTTAAAGCCCACCTGATGAACGGTTCCGCAATAGGTAAAACCATATTTTGCATGAAGCTTTACACTGGCTTCATTCTCTGCGGTAATCACGGATACCACCAGATGAATACTGTCATCCTTCCTTGCCATCTCCAAAATGGCATCCATAAGCCCTGTGGCAATACCTCTGCCACGATACCCCTCTGCCACATAAATGGAAAGCTCCACTGTTGCGGCATAGGCCTCCTTCACCCGATATGCAGAAAGGGAGGCATACCCTGCTACCACCCCCTCTACCTCTGCCACAATAAGAGGATGATTTCCTACATTGTGCTCCTCAAACCAGCCCCGACGCTGCTCCAGCGTCTTGGGCTGCATATCAAAGGTGGCCACACTATTTACCACCTCATAATTGTATATTGCAAGAAGAGCCGGTAAGTCGCTCTCTACTGCCTGACGTATTATCATCTACTGACTCCTATCCCGCAATGGAATTACCGGTGTAAAGCTGGTAATACTTGCCCTTTTCCTCTAAAAGCTCCTCATGGGTTCCACGCTCAATAATTCTACCCTGCTCCAAAACCATGATACAGTCGGAATTCTTAACCGTAGAAAGTCTGTGTGCAATTACGAAGGTGGTTCTGCCGTGCATCAGCTTATCCATACCCTCCTGCACAATACGCTCCGTTCTGGTATCGATGGAGGAGGTTGCCTCATCCAGAATCAGTACCGGTGGGTCTGCGATAGCGGCTCTTGCAATAGCAAGGAGCTGGCGCTGTCCCTGGCTCAAATTAGCTCCGTCTCCCACCAGCATGGTATTATAACCATCCGGAAGCTTTTTGATAAAGCCATCTGCATTAGCCAGTCTTGCCGCCGCCATAACCTCTTCGTCCGTGGCATCCAGCTTACCGAAACGGATATTCTCCATAATAGTCCCGGTAAATAAATGCGTATCCTGTAATACGATTCCCAAGGAACGACGAAGATCCGCCTTCTTAATCTTATTTACATTAATACCATCATAACGAATCTTACCATCCTGAAT